>CBFGVM010000189.1:0-8143 GCA_965652015.1 uncultured Alphaproteobacteria bacterium | reverse complement strand
GGTCTATCCCAACGCCTCCTTGTTTCCGGCGCCCGCCATCAAGAGCGCGGTGCGGATCGGACAGGTGCAAGTCGGCGAGGTCCTGATCTCGCTCCACGACAACGAAGATCCCATGTTCGGCATCGACGTGGTGCCGTTCCTTGCTGCAAGTTATGACGAAGCGCGCAAGCTTTGCGCGGCCTCGAAGGCTGTGATCGAGCGGAAGTTCGCCACGCAAGGGCTGATGGTGCTGTTCGCCGTGCCGTGGCCGCCGCAGGGCATCTACACGAAGAAAGAGATCAACAGCATCGCGGACATGCAGGGGCTGTCCTGGCGCGCGTACAATGCGGGGACCGAGCGCATCGCGCAGATCGTCGGCGCGTATCCGGTCACGATCCAGGCAGCCGACTTGCAGCGGGCGCTCGCCACCGGCCTGATCAACGCCTTCATGACTTCGGTCGCCACCGGCTACGACACCAAGGCCTGGGAGACGATGAAATATTTCTACGACACGCAGGCGTGGGTGCCGAAGAACGTGACGTTGATGAACAAGACGGCGTTTGATCGGCTCGATAAGCCGACCCAGGATGGATTGCTCAAGGTCGCGGCCGCCGCGGAAGCGCGCGGCTGGTGGCGATCGCAGGATAAACATCAGTGGTACGGTGAGCAGCTTGCTGCGCGTGGCTTGAAAGTCATGCCGCCGAGCGACGCGTTGAAGGCCGGGCTGCAGCAGGTCGGCGAGCGCCTCACCGAGGAGTGGCTCGCCAAGGCCGGCGCCGACGGGCAAGCGGTGGTGGAGGCGTACAAGAAGTCGGGCACGTGACAGGCGCTATGCGTGATACGCAGGGGCGTGCGCATTCACGTCTCGCGTATCAATCCTTGCGCCCGTGCTCGCGATGCCAACGCTGTGCCCCTGGGTGGAGCGGCACGTCCATCGGCGTGCTGTCGCTCTCGCGTCCCATCTGCAAAGCGGTCCCATCAGTCCCCTTCTCCCAAGGAATCTCCGCTTCGCGTGCTGCGAGAGCGCCGCAGATGTCGTAGGCGACCTGCTCCGGAAGCAATGCGCTCGTGTAAATCGGCCAGCCGCTGAAATCGAGCGTCTCGATGTCCCGAGCCAATCCCGGGAAGCGTGCCTTGGGAAGCAAAACCTTCCGCCAACCAAGCTGCGCCATGGCGTCGAACTCCGCCGGTTCAAGCTCGATCGGCGACAGACCCGCCACCAGCGCCTCGTCGAGCCATACCTTGATGCCTTCGTCGAACACCGCATCGATCTCCCCGCGAGCAAGCGGCTCCAAGCGGCGAACGTCCGATGGTCCCCCGCAAAAGACGAGCCGCCCGCCCCATGATTCGATGTCGTTGAGCACAAAGCCATGGAGCGCGAACGCCTGGTCGATCAAAACAAGAGTGGAGTGGGTGGGATCCTCGCGAACCGATACGCGCAGCGGGTATCGCTTCGCCTTGATGTCTGCAAGCGAGCGGATCCCCGTTCGCGGGTGAACCATGAACACGAAGCGGTCCCAGCTCGGATAGACGGCGACGATGCGCACGGGCAGCGGCGCCTTGAACAAGCCGACGCCTCGGTAGGCTTGCGTAAGCAGCGCCGACGGATTGACGAAGGCCAATTCGATGCTGTCGGCCTTCGCGATCTCCTCGGCGAGAATGGCGGAACCGGTGGCGAGCCGCAGCCATGGACGGAAGGCTGCGCCGGAGCCGCTCCCGATGGTGATGACCATGTCGCGATTGCCGCCGTAGGGCGTCGCCGGATTGCCGGCGAGGTGCAGGCCGATCTCCCAGAGAGTCTTGGCGCGTATAAAATTTGCGCCCTTCGGCAACGGTTCCATGGGCATCTCCAGGCGGTTAAAGCGGCTGCAGTGTGCAGGCTCGGCTCTGTGACCGCGCCTTTCATTCAGTCAGGATTTCCCGCGAATTCTCCGTCGAAAGAATGGAAAGGTGCGCCATCTCATCGGCAAGAATCAAAGCGACGGTCCTGAAAAGTTGGCGGGGGCCCAGCGGATTTTCCGCCGGGCCCCCTCAATAAGCATCAGCCGGCCTGTAAGCCGGGTTCTGTCGGCAAGGGCGACGCGCCCCCGCGTGACGGCCATTCCTCTGCGACGCCGGTTGCCCGGCGCCTTCAGCAACCTACCCGGACGGCCAGATCCGGACATTGATCCCGAGGATCGCTTCCGCTCGCGCGGACACCTCGCGCCGTCCCTATTCGGTCTTGCTCCCGGTGGGGTTTGCCGTGCCGCCTGCGTTGCCGCAGGCGCGGTGCGCTCTTACCGCACCGTTTCACCCTTACCGCTCCCAATGCTCGCCGCAGCGGCGCGCGAGGAAACGGCGGTCTGTTCTCTGTGGCACTTTCCCTGGGCTTAACACCCGCCGGACGTTATCCGGCACCGCACGTCCATGGAGCCCGGACTTTCCTCTCGGACCACCTTTCGGCCTTGGTCCGAGCGGCCGTCCGGCCGACTGACGCGTAAGGGATGGGGTGTAACCGGCCCAACGTCAAGGCCGGTGCGGCAGCAATCTTAACGATGTCTCCGAAGCGGCGGGAAGCAGCCTCAACTCCGCTTGCGAGCGTCGCGCGCGGCGATGAGATCCTTCAACGTCGAGATCGTCGAAATGTCAATGAACCCGTCGACGCGCTGCGGGCGGAAATGGCGCTGGAACGCCGCCACGACATCATGCGTGGTACGATCGAGAGCGCCGGTGGCGGTGACCTCGTAGCCGTAGTTTGCCAGCAGCGTCTGCGTTTCCTGGATGGCGGGATCGGTGTCGCCAAGCGTGAAGATCGCTTTTGACGGATCGCTCGGCGCGGGCTTGACCCATAGCCCAATCCCGGAATCGGCTAGCAACTTCCAGGGAAACTTCTCGCCCGGGTCGCGCTTGCGCGAGGGTGCGACGTCGGAGTGGGCGAGCACGTGATCGGCGGCAATTCGGTGACGCGCAAAAATACTGCGGCAGAGCGCGGTGACTGCCGCGACCTGCCGTTTGGGAAAAGCGGGATACCCGTAGTCGTGTCCAGGATTTGCAATCTCGATGCCGATCGAGCGCGAATTGATGTCGCTTTCGCCTGCCCAGGATGACGTGCCGGCATGCCAAGCGCGGCGCGCCTCTGCGACGAGCTGAATGATGTAGCCGTCCGGTAGCACGACGTAATGCGCGGAAACCTCGCTGGCCGGATTACAGAGATGGCTGATTGCGTCTTGATCGTCGGGCATTCCCGTATAGTGCAGCACGATCATGTCGGGCGTGCCGCTGCCCGCGCGCTCGTTGTGATTCGGTGACGGTCTGACCTCGGCAACGACGGAGGATTCGGGACGTAGTTCGGAAGCAACCATACGCGCACCGCTCGGGCGTTTGCGGGAGCCGACTTTTGAATCTCGGCCAACGGCGAATGGCTGGCCGCGGAGGCGGGGATTGTGCAGAAACAGCGATGCCAGACAAGGCGCACAAACCGCAAGCCGCATAACGCGACGGTCGGGCCGGCTTGCCGCCGGCCCGACCGTTCACCCGAGGATCGAATCGTCCCCGTACCTACGCTACTTCACTCACGCTCAAACACTACGTTACCGACTTAGCGGCCCGCCGGCGGCGCTGTTGGCGCCGTTGGTCGCGGCCCCATGCCCGTGGTCGGAGACCCACCAGGAGCGCCGGTCGTGCGTGCCGGCGGCTTGTAATACTGGAAGTCGGGCGCCTCCTTGAGCTGGTCCTTGGTCCAAGTCACCTTCAGCTTGGTCATGGTGGGATCGTCGCTGCGCGTCATCGCGCTGCCACCGCCGGTGCTACTGCCGGTGTCTGGCGGAACGGGCTGGAACGAACTCATTTCAATGGCGACGTTCTTTTCACCGATACCGAGGAACCCGCCGACGCCCACGATCAGCCCGAGAATTTTGCCGTTCTTATCGAACAGCATGTCATTCACATTGCCGATGTGGGCGTTGTCCGGGCCCAGCACGTCCGTGCCCTTGAACTTCGAGAAAACCCACTGATCCGTGCTCTGCGAGGCAATGAACTTGGCACTGTCAGCCGGTTTGTCGGCCTGCGCCAGGGCACCTGAGACCATCAGCGCGCTGACGGCGGCCGAAATCATAAGGGTCTTGAGCATCGTGGCCTCCAATCGAGTTTGTTCTCTCAAGGAAAGGAAGCCTTCCTTGGTTCGGGAACAACTCGCGAGCACCGGCGCGTGTTCCGTGTTGTTGGAACCTGAGTTCCGGCGGCGCCGCTGGTTTTTGCATTTACGCTTGGCTGGTTTGCACAAGCGAATGGATCGCCTCAGACAGGCCCTGAGCTTGAGGGCGCAAAGCGCAGTGGCCGGGCACACGATGAGCGTTAACCATTTGTTATGGCCCATGCGCTGACGGCTTGGGCTCTGCGAGCCGAGTCGAGCGCGTGCTCCTCAACCATTCCTTAAGCGCGCATCCCATTAATTGATCGTCGAGATTCCGTCGGTCGGGGCGTACGGCCGCGGCGGTCCACTGATTGACGCCCAAAGCATCCCATGGTAACCCATAGTATCCCACGCGGAGATGCGGCTCCTAAGACCGCCCCCGCCGGGGGAGCGCGGGCGCCTCTCGCCCGCGCGGCAGCAGCGCCGAAGCGACCGGCGGGGGTGGACCAGGGACGTCATGGATCGCTTCGTGTCGAACTACACCCTGCGGCTCGATGCCAAGGGCCGGGTCTCGATCCCGGCGCCATTCCGCGCGGTGCTCGCCCGCGACGGCTTCGAGGGACTCTATTGTTATCCGACGCTCGACCGGCCCGCGCTCGATGCCGGCGGCAATGCGCTGCTCAACGAGATCGAAACGCTGATCGCGCGCTTTTCGCCTTATTCGGAGGAGCGCGAGCAGCTTTCGGCGGCGCTCTACGGCACGAGCGAAGTGTTGAAGATCGACGGCGAGGGCAGAGTCATCCTCACCGAGCCGCTCAAAACTCATGCCGGCATCAAGGACGAGGTCGCCTGTGCCGGCCTTGGCCACAAGTTTCAGATCTGGGAGCCGGGACGCTTTCGCGCGGAACTCGCGGAGGCCACCGAGAAGGTTCGCGCGCTCAAGCGGCAGCTGGGCTCCCGGGTAGCGGCGGAAGGCCCGCACGGAGCACGGGAATGATGGCGGGCCGCGACAGCGGAGATGCTGTCGCTGGCGGACTGGCTCGTCACATTCCCGTGCTCGGCCGCCCCACGGTCGAATTCCTCAACGTCCGCGCCGGTGGCGTCTACATCGACGCAACCTTCGGCGCCGGCGGCCACACCCGCGCGATTCTCGCGGCGGCCGACTGCAACGTCATCGGCATCGACCGCGACCAGGATGCGATCGCGCGCGGCGCCGACCTCGTGCACTCGGCCGGCGGCCGGCTCGTGTTGGTCGAGGATCGATTATCCAATCTGCAGGAAGTCGCGCGTGCGCGCGGCTACGACGCCGTCGATGGCATCGTCTTCGATCTCGGCGTCTCCTCGATGCAGCTCGACGAGCCCGCGCGCGGATTTTCCTTTCGTCACGATGGTCCGCTCGACATGCGCATGGGCCGCACCGGAGCGACCGCGGCCGACGTCGTGGCACGGGCATCCGAGCGCGAGCTTGCGACCATTATCGCCACACTTGGCGAGGAGCGCCATGCGCGCAGCATTGCGCGCGCCATTATCGCCAGGCGCCGCGCGGCGCCGATCCGCACCACGCGCGCCCTCGCCGACATCATCGCCGGTCTCGTCCACGCGCGGCCGGGCGCGATCCATCCCGCCACGCGCACGTTCCAGGCGCTGCGCATCTTCGTCAACGAGGAGCTTGCCGAGCTCGCGGCAGGGCTAGCCGCGGCCGAGCGGGTGCTCAAGCCGGGCGGGCGATTGGTGGTGTTGGCTTTCCATTCGCTGGAAGACCGCCTCACGAAATCGTTTCTGGTCGGGCGCAGTCGGCCGAGTGCTCCTTCGCGGCATCGGCCGGCGCTGCGTGCGGCGCCGGCGACGTTTCGCATCCTGACCAGCCGGCCGATCGTGCCGGACGAAGCCGAGATCAGCGCCAACCCCCGCGCGCGCTCCGCCAAGCTCCGCGCGGCCGAGCGCACCGACGCGCCGGTCGCCCCTCGCGCCGCGACCCAAGCGTTTCCGCGGCTGCCGTCGTTGGCGGAGGTCGCCGTTCGGCAGGACTCGGGGCGGCAGCCATGATGCGGGTGCTGAACATTTGCCTGATCGGGGCGCTCGTGTTGGCCGCGGCCGACGTCTATACGATCAAGTTCGAGTCCGCACGGCAGGCGCAGCACGTCGCCAAGTTGCGACTGGAGATCAGGCGCGAGCGCGACGCGGTGGCGGCGCTGCGGGCGGAATGGGCCAAGCTCGACAATCCCGCACGCATTCAGGCTCTGGCGCGGCGACATTTGCAGTTGCGGGCGGCCGAGGCGCGGCAAACCGACCCGCTCGACAATCTGCCCGAACGGCCGCCCGATCGCGTTCCCGTGGACGAAGCCGATCCGATTGGCACGGTGATCGTCAATCCCGAGCTTCTCGATCATTCGCCTACCGGTAGCGTGCACGGGCCCACGAGGTGAATGGGATGCATGCACCTGCGGCAGACCCGGCGGCACCTGCGCGCGAGCCCTGGCGCCGCCGGCTCGTGGGTTCGCTGCTTTATGGCAGCAAGGTGGATCGCGCCGCCAAGACGCGGGCGCGGATCCTTCTCGCCGTGCTGATCTTCGCGCTCGGTTATGGGGTCATCGCCACGCGTCTGGTGATGTTTGCGACTGCACCTGAAGGGCACGGGTCGCGGCGCGCCATCGCCCAGGACGCGGTGGCGACCGCGCGGCCCGACATTCTCGACCGCAACGGGGAGATTCTGGCGACAGACGTGCGCACGCCATCCCTGTTCGGCGAGCCGCACCGGATTATCGATGTGGACGAGGCATCGGAGCTGCTCACCGCGGTGATGCCGGAGATCGACGCCGCCGAACTGCGCGGGCGGCTTGGGTCCAAGCGCCGCTTCGTCTGGCTCAAGCGCGAGATCACGCCGGAGCAACGCCAGCAAATTCACCGGCTTGGTATTCCCGGGATCGGCTTCCTGCCCGAGAACAAGCGCGTCTACCCGAACGGTGCCGAGGTCTCGCATCTCATCGGCCACGTCAACATTGACAATCAAGGCATCGCCGGCATCGAGAAATGGCTCGACGCGCGCGGGCTTGCCGATTTGCATCTCGCGGGACTCGCCACCGACCGCTTGCAAAAGCCGGTCGAGCTTGCCGTCGACCTGCGCGTGCAGCACGCGCTGCGCGACGAGCTGGTCGCCGCCCGCACCAAATTCAAGGCCATGGCGGCTGCGGGCCTCCTGACTGATGTGCGCACCGGTGAAGTCGTCGCGATGGTCTCGGTGCCCGACTATGACCCGAACAATCCACGCGAGGCCCTCGATCCGACCCGCATCAACCGGCTCACCACCGGTGTGTTCGAGATGGGCTCCACCTTCAAGGCGCTCACCGTCGCGATGGCGCTGGACTCCGGCAAGATCACGCTCAAATCGGCGTTCGATGCGAGCCATCCGTTGCAGTATGGCAAGTTCACCATCCACGATTTTCACGCTCAGAACCGGGTGCTCACGGTTCCGGAGATCTTCACCTATTCCTCCAATATCGGCACCGCGCGCATGGCGCTGAGCCTCGGGATCGAGCACCACAAGTGGTTCCTAAGGAAGATGGGGCAGCTCCAGCGGTTGCGCACCGAGTTGCCCGAAAGCGCCGAGCCGCTCGTACCCAAGCGCTGGGCCGAGCTCAATACCGTGACCATCGCGTTCGGTCACGGGCTCTCGGTAGCGCCGCTGCAGGCGGTGTCGGCGATCGGCGCGCTGATGAATGGCGGACGCCTCATTCCGCCGACCTTCCTCAAGCGCAGCGAAGCCGACGCCCTTGCGCTCGCGACCCAGGTGGTCAAGCCCGAGACCAGCGAAAAGATGCGCTATCTCATGCGTCTCAACGTCGAGAAGGGCACCGCCACCAGAGCGGACGTGAAGGGCTACTATGTCGGCGGCAAGACCGGGACTTCGGACAAAGTGGTCGGCGGCCGCTATTCCAAGACCAAAGTGCTCACCTCGTTCACCGCGGTGATGCCGGCCGACCAACCGCGCTACCTTCTCCTCATCATGCTCGATGAGCCGCAGGCGACCCCCGACACGCATGGCTTCACCACCTC
>CBFGVM010000188.1:0-8150 GCA_965652015.1 uncultured Alphaproteobacteria bacterium | reverse complement strand
ACGGCATGGCCAGGTCCTTGGGGCAAATCTGAAATGTTCTGAATCGGTGGCGGCGGGCGCCGGCAGGTCAATTCCGGCGCAAACCGGGACCCCGCAGGTGCGCTTCCGCGTCAGGTCCAGCGTTTTCGCCGCACAAGCCGGCCTCCTCCAGACACGGTGGGCGGCGCGCGCCCGCCGGCTGATCGAGACCGCACGCGACGATACCCCGCAGCGACACCAGCGCGGCGCGGGAAAGACCGTCGCCGCGCAATCGAGCGGCGTGAAGCCGCCGCCATATAACGGTGGCAGGCCACCGCCCGAGCCGCGGTAACACAGTCCGCCGGCGTAAGCGGGCACTGCCAGCACCGCGAGGACAGCGACAACGATGAGCCGCATGGCGCACCTTCGGATCTTGGTTCCGAACAGTCTACAGCGTTGGGATTAGCGAATCGTAATCGGCCATTTCGAGGGCCGGCGGGCTACCTCTGCGCCGCAGGAATTTCTGCGCGCGCACGCTGATGCCGCCGTCTATCCCGCTGATGATCGCGAGCGGCGGTAACGCGACCGGATGCCTCGCATCCAGTGGCGCAGCCTCGCGTCGACCAGCGGCGCAACTTTGCTCCACAGCGCAAACCAGGCGAGCCTGCGCACGAGTCGCGGCGTCACGTAGCCAGGATCGGACAATAAAATGGGCACCGCGCGCACGCTGTGTTCCGGCCAGATTGCCGCGGCAATGAAGGCTGCGCGGCGCCGCTCCCAACCGGGCTGGCGGGTCACGGCGAGCCAGGCGCGCAACACGTCGAGTTGGGCGCGGCTGCGCGCACCGGTTACCGAATAGGAGTCCTGTCCTTTGCGAAAATACGACACGGCGCCCGGCGCGTAGGTCGCCCCTTGCTCGAAGGCGGCGGCGTAGGCCGCAAACAAGTCGCCGTGCCAGCGCAACTCGGACGGAAAGCCGCCGAGCGCCCGCAGGAGCTTCACGTTGAACCAGACGCTGGAGACGTGAAAGTAGAAAAAATTGTGCTGCATGAGCCGAACGAACTCGTCGGCGGAAAAATGCCGGCGCTGCGCCGGCAGATCGAGCGGCATCAATCGCTTGCTGGCGCCGTCGGCGCTCATTTCAGCCTGATCGGAGAACACGATGCCTGACGTCGGAAAGGCCGACGCGGCGGCGAAAGCGCGCTCCACGGTCTCCTCGTCGAGCCGATCGTCGGCAGCGGAGAACAGGACGAAATCGCCGCCGACGAGACCGAGCCCGCTGTTGCACGCCGCATTGACGCCGCGGTTCTCGCCATGGCGGTGAATGCGCAGCCAAGGCATACGCGACGCCAGCGCTTGCAGGCGCGCGATGCTGTCGTCGGTCGAGCCGTCGTCGACCACGACGACTTCGGACGGCAACATGGTCTGGCGCGAGATTGCGGCGAGCGCGTCCTCGATCAGGTGCCCGTGGTTGTAGTTCGGGATCACCACGGACATGCGCGGGCCGGAAATCGCGGTCATGGCTCAAGCAGTCTAGAGCGAATTTGCGTGAAGTCGATCAACGCAAGCCGCGAACTCGGTCTGGCCCTCCCCGCTTCGCGGGGCGAGGGTTCTCTGGGTTCCCTGCTTCAGAATTGGATTCGGTAGCCGAGCCGAGTTTAAGTCGACGCGCGCTCCTTGACAGACACGCCCTTGTCCTTCAGCAGGCCCTGCAATTCGCCCGCCTGAAACATTTCGCGCACGATGTCGCAGCCGCCGACGAATTCACCCTTCACGTAAAGCTGCGGGATGGTCGGCCAATTGGAATAGGACTTAATGCCTTCGCGCAGATCGTCCGATTCGAGCACGTTCAGCCCCTTGTAGGTCACGCCGAGGTGATCGAGGATCTGCACCACCTGCCCGGAAAATCCGCACATCGGGAACTGCGGGGTGCCCTTCATGAACAGCACCACGTCATTGCCTTTGACTTCGTTGTCGATGAATTGGTCGATCGCCATGGAATCCCTCATCTGCCGGCGCCTGCGGCGCCGAAACGTTTAGCCTATATGTAGCGTAGCGGTGCCGCGACCCCAAGGCCCCCGGCTGCCCCTGCGGTCACTTTTTCACCGGGGCATAGAAGGTCCCCTCGACCTCGAATATGTCGTCCTGATTGAGGCGGTGGACCTCGACGATCGTGCGCGGCGGATATGGCCCTTTGCCCCACAGCTCCTCCTGCACCTTGTTCACCAGCGGCCGGAACCGGAACATGTCGGTGACGTAGACGACGATGCGCACGCAGTCGCGCAGGCTCGCCCCCTCCGATTCCGCGATCATTTGCATGTTGAGAAAACCTTGGCGGATGCGCGCCTCCTCGCCCTGAACCAGGGTGTTGGTCTTCGGGTCGATGCCGCGCATGCCGGAGACATAGACGAAATCGCCGGCGCGGCTGCCGAGGCTCCAAGTGCCCGTCGGCTTGATCGCGCCTTCGGGCGCCAACGTCTTGACGCGCTCCAGCGATTGCGCGGCAGCGAGGCCTGTCACCGCGATCAGCGCAGCCGCGCCCTTGATTGCGATCTTCACCGCGCCGCGCATCATTGCTCCGGCGTGCCGGTTTGCAGCGCGAGCGCGTGCAGCTTGCCGCCCATTTCGGCCTTGAGCGCCTCATAGACGATCTGGTGCTGCTGCACCCGCGATTTGCCGCGGAACGATTCGGCAAGCACGGTGGCGGCGTAATGGTCGCCGTCGCCGGCCAGGTCGCGGATGGTCACCTCGGCATCGGGAATACGCAGCTTGATCAAGCGCTCGATCTCGCTCGCATCCATCGCCATGGCTCTGTCTCCCACAGCGTGTTGCGGCGAAGCGTAACCGATTCGCCGCAGAAAACGCCTCGGCGCGAAACCTCAGGGCGCCGCGGCCGCCATATAAGCCGGCAGCCAGCCCTCGAAGCGTTCGCGCAGTTTTGCCACCAGAATGGGCCGCTCGCCTTCGAGCGTCAATGCGTCGCCGCCGGTGAGGCCAAGCTGGCGCGCGGGAATGCCGGCCGCGCGCGCTCGCGCCATCACCGTCTCGGCCACGCCCGGCTCGACCGTGACGACATAGCGCCCCTGGTCCTCGCCGAACCAGAAGGCGTGGGCCGAGAGCGGCGGTCGATCGAGCTCGGCGCCAATGCCCGAGGCCATCGCCATTTCGGCGATCGCGACGAGCAGCCCGCCGTCGGACACGTCGTGAACGGCGGTGGCGATGCCTTCGCCGATCAAGGCGCGGACGAGATCGCCGTTGTTGCGCTCGGCGGCAAGATCGACCGGCGGCGGCGCGCCCTCCTCGCGCTCGCAGATTTCGCGCAAGTAAAGCGACTGACCCAGCCAGCCTGCGGTCTCGCCGATGAGCAAAATGGCCTCGTTCTCCCGCTTGAAGGCGAGCGTCGCCGACTTGGTGAAGTCGTCGATCAGGCCGACGCCGCCGATGGTGGGCGTAGGGAGAATCGCGCGGCCGTTGGTCTCGTTGTAGAGCGAGACATTGCCCGACACGACGGGGAAGTCGAGCGCCTCGCAGGCGTCGGCGATGCCATGAATTGCACCGACCAGCTGGCCCATGATTTCCGACCGCTCGGGATTGCCAAAATTGAGATTGTCGGTAAGCGCCAGCGGCCGCGCGCCGACCGCGGTGAGATTGCGCCACGCCTCGGCCACGGCCTGCTTGCCGCCTTCGAACGCATCGGCCTCGCAATAGCGCGGCGTGACATCAGTGGTGAGCGCAAGTGCCTTCGGCCCGTCATTGATGCGCACCACCGCGGCATCGCCGCCGGGCCGCTGGACCGTGTTGCCTAGGATGACGTGGTCGTACTGCTCCCACACCCAGCGGCGCGAGCACAGATCGGGCGCGCCGATCAGCCGCAGCAATGCTTCCGCGACGGGAACGGGCGGCGCCACATCCGCTGCCGCGATTATCGGCTGCTTCGGCGTATCCACATGCGACCGGTCGTAGACCGGCGCCTCGTCGCCCAGTTCCTTGATCGGCAGGTCGGCCATGACCTTGCCGCCGTGGCGCACGATGAAACGCTTGGTCGGCGTGGTCGTGCCGACCACTGCGAAATCGAGGCCCCATTTTCTGAAGATCGCTTCGGCCTCGCGCTCTTTCTCCGGCTTGAGCACCATGAGCATACGCTCCTGGCTTTCCGAGAGCATCATCTCGTACGCGCTCATGCCGCTCTCGCGGCAGGGCACTACGTCGAGATCGAGCGTGACGCCGAGGCCGCCCTTGGCGCCCATCTCGACTGCGGAGCAGGTGAGCCCCGCCGCGCCCATGTCCTGGATGGCGATGACACAATCCTTCGCCATGATTTCGAGGCAGGCCTCGAGCAAGAGTTTCTCCGCGAACGGATCGCCAACCTGGACGGTCGGGCGCTTGTCATCGGTCCCCTCGCCGAATTCGGCCGACGCCATGGTGGCGCCGTGGATGCCGTCGCGGCCGGTCTTGGAGCCGAGATAGACGATCGGCATGCCGACGCCGGAGGCGGCGGCGTAGAAAATCCTATCGCGTGGGGCGAGACCGACCGCCATTGCATTGACCAGGCAGTTGCCGTCGTAGCGGGTGTGAAAACGCACGCACCCGCCAACCGTCGGCACACCGAAGGAATTGCCGTAGCCGCCGATGCCGGCGACCACGCCGGCGACGAGATGCCGCGTCTGCGGGTGGGTCGGCGCGCCGAAGGACAGCGCGTTGAGGCAGGCGATCGGCCGCGCGCCCATGGTGAACACGTCGCGCAGGATGCCGCCGACGCCGGTCGCCGCGCCCTGATAGGGCTCGATGTAGCTGGGGTGGTTGTGGCTCTCCATCTTGAAGATCGCCGCCTGCCCGTCGCCGATGTCGATCACCCCGGCATTCTCGCCCGGGCCCTGGATCACCCAGGGGGCCTTGGTCGGCAGCTTCTTCAGATGGATCTTCGAAGACTTGTACGAGCAATGCTCGTTCCACATCGCCGAAAAAATGCCGAGTTCGGTGATGGACGGCTCGCGGCCTATGAGGGCGAGGATCCGCTGATACTCCTCGTTCGTGAGGCCGTGCGCCGCCACGAGCGCGGGGGTGATTTTCTCCCGCTTGGCGGCTTTCGGCTGCTTGGCCTTCGCCGCGGGTGGCGAGTTGCGTGATCTGGCCGGGCGTTTTGTAATTGTCTTAGCCATAGCCGTTTAGAAGACTCGCTACCGCTGGAGCCACTGCAGGCCGCACGCTCGATCTGCTCCCTCTCCCCAAATGGGGAGAGGGAGCATACCGATCGCGTTGCATCAGTGATGAAATACTCAAAGCGCGTGGCGTCATGCCGCCTGCTTGAAGTGATCGGCGAGACCCGCGAACAAGCCGCGGCCGTCGGTCGGACCGAGCGCGGCTTCCACGTGGTTCTCCGGGTGCGGCATCATGCCGAGCACGTTGCCCTGCTCGTTGAGGACGCCGGCGATGGCATTGGTCGCGCCGTTGACATTCCAGGCAAGGTCGAGCGACCCATCGGGGGCGGCATAGCGGAAGGCGACCCTGCCTTCATCCTCAAGTCGCACGATCGTCGCATGATCGGCGACGTAATTGCCCTCCCCGTGCGCGACCGGCACTCGGATCACCTGTCCCGCATTATAGCCTCGCGTGAAGGGCGTATCGGAGCGCTCGACGCGCAGATAGACGTCGCGGCAGATGAATTTGAGCGCCTTATTGCGCATCAGCACGCCCGGAAGAAGTCCCGCTTCGCACAGGATCTGGAAACCGTTGCACACTCCGAGCACGAGCCCGCCGCGCTCGGCATGCGCACGCACGGCCGCCATGATCGGCGCGCGCGCCGCAATGGCGCCGCAGCGGAGATAATCGCCGTAGGAAAAACCGCCGGGTATCACGACGAGGTCGGTGCTCGGCGGCAGCGCGGTGTCCGCATGCCACACCATGGCGGGCTCGCGGCCACTGACGAGCTTGAGCGCGCGCGCCATGTCGCGTTCGCGGTTGAGGCCAGGAAAGACGACGACCGCCGACTTCATCACAGCCCGAGCTCTTTCTCGGCCCAGCGCAGAACGAGATCGCCGTTGAGAAAGCCCAAGGCGGCGCGCTCGGCCGCAGCCACATCGTGTGTGACAACGGTTGCGACCACCACATCGCATTTGTCGTTGAAGGCGATGGCGAGCGCGGTGCGCGACAAACCGTAGGGTCTCGCAACCCGATACGGCCGGCTGCGGCCCTTCATCCAGCCCACCGTGACCGGCCGACCGTCGCCGAGTGCATTGAACGTGCTGCTGAGCAGTTCGAGGTCGCCCACGCGGTCGAGCTCCGCGTCGTCCGCCACGCCGGTCGTGCAATTGCAGAAGCCGAGCTTGGCGCGCAGGTAAAGCTCCATGTCCGCGCCGCAATCGGCGGAGCGACAGCGGAACGCGCGCCCGGTACCCCACTGGTCGAGCGGGAACGGCCATTTGAACTCGGTCCAGATGGCGGGATCTGCCGTCGATTGCCGAGCAGCGGGGGTCGCGCCCGCGACGAGGGCCAGTGCAAGCGCGACAATGCCGGCGCGTAACGAGATCATTTCACCTCGACGTCATAATTCTCGATCAGCGTATTGGCGAGAAGCTTCTCGGCTGCCTGTTCGAGTGTAGCCTTCGCCGCCTTGCGGTCGCGTCCGTCGATCTCGATGTCGAACACTTTGCCCTGGCGCACGCTCGCGACGCCGGCGATGCCGAGCGATTTGAGCGCCCCCTCGATCGCCTTGCCCTGGGGATCGAGGATGCCGGATTTGAGGGTGACGGTGACGCGGGCCTTCATCGCCTGTCCTGCGAGCATCGATATGGCGCGAATCGCTTAAACCGCAAGCCGAAGAAACGCGCAGCGTGCCCGCGCCCGGCTCATGCCAAAAGTTTACGCAGAAATAGTGTCAATGCACAGGGGCAGCTTGCTCGAGCAGCCGCCCGTGGTCCGCGACATGGCCGCTCCCGCCGACGAGCCGCGCGCCGCCCAAAACGCCGCTTGCGTGCTGGCAACGACCGGGATGCGGTGACGTGCCTCGAGCGGCTTTGCCACTCCCAGGGTGCGCAAGCCGCCGCAGGAAATCAGCAGACCCTCTGCCGCCGGCGCTTCGGCGCAGACCTCGGAGCCGAGCGCGATAATGTCATCCTCGCGCATCGTGTCGGGCTGGTTGAAGCCCAGCAGACCGAAACCCTTGAGCGCCAGCACGTCGAAGCCGTGCGCGGTGAGAAACCCTTTGAGCCGCGCATTCACCTCGTCGGCATAAGCAGTCGCCACCGCGATTCGCCGCGCGCCGAAGCCGCGCAACCCTTCGACCACGGCCTGGCTCATGGTGCTCACCGGCAAGCCGGTCCTCGCGCGCAACGCCTGCATGAGCTCCGCGTGCGCCTCGGCGCCGCGGTAGAACGTCAACGAGGTGCCGATCACCATGACGGCATCGACCCCGCGCGCGGTCAGCTGTTCGGCCGCCGGGATGATTCCCTCCCACGCGCTGTCGTAGCCCCGCGGCGTCAGCGATTGCACGCCGACGCCGCGCGCAACAAACCGCACGTCCGGATACATCTTGAGCCCTTCTTCCGGCACGATGTCGGCTGCAAACGGGACCACGAGCCCGATCGTGACGTCCTTGCGCATATCGTTCTCCTCGCCGTGCTGTAGCCGAAGTTCATATGGTGTCGTCCCCGCGCAAGCGGGGACTCATAACCACTGCCTCTGGAATATGGATCCCCGCTTACGCGCGGACGACGGTCGGATTGCGTATTAAGAGAGCGCAGTACGGCAGCGGGCGGACTACCCCTTGACCAAGACCGGCCCCGTGCCGCGCGGACGCTCGCCTTCGCTCATGATGCCGAGGCGTTTGGCCACTTCGGTATAAGCCTCCACCAGGCCGCCGAGATCGCGGCGGAAGCGGTCCTTGTCGAGTTTCTCGTTCGATTTGATATCCCACAGCCGGCAGGAGTCGGGCGACAGCTCGTCGGCGACAACGATCCGCATGAGATCGTTTTCCCACAGCCGGCCGGTTTCCATCTTGAAATCGACGAGGCGGATGCCGACGCCGAGAAACAGGCCGGACAGGAAGTCGTTGACGCGGATGGCGAGCGCCATGATGTCGTCGATCTCCTGCGGCGTGGCCCAGCCGAAGGCGGTGATGTGCTCCTCGGAGACCATCGGATCGCCGAGCTGATCGTTCTTGTAGTAGAATTCGATAATGGAGCGCGGCAGCTGCG
>CBFGVM010000187.1:0-8175 GCA_965652015.1 uncultured Alphaproteobacteria bacterium | reverse complement strand
TTCAATCCCGACGCAACGCTCACCATCCTCGGCGGGACCCATTCGCACGGCCAAGGCCACGCGACTGTGTTTGCACAATGCGCGCATGAATGGCTGGGCGTCCCGCTCGAAGACATTCGCTACGTGCAGGGCGACACCGCCCAGGTCCCGATGGGCCGCGGCACCTACGGCGCGCGCAGTGCGATCGTCGGAGGCAATGCGCTGAAGGCGGCGAGCGAAGCCATCATTGAGAAGGGCAAGCAACTCGCCGCCACGCTGATGGAGGCGGACGCGGCCGACATCGAGTTCAAGGACGGCCAATATCGCGTCGTCGGCACCGACAAGGCGATCACCATCACCGACGTGGCCAAGGCTGCCTATGCGCCGATGGGACCGCTCACGGGCAAATTCGGCGTGGGGCTCGAGGCGAGCGGTAGCTTCAGCCCCGAGCCGCCCAGTCATCCCAATGGCGCGCATGTCTGCGAGCTGGAGGTGGATCCGGAGACCGGCGAAGTGACGATCGACCGGTATTTCGTGGTCGACGACCTCGGCCGCGTTCTCAACCCGCTCATCGTGCGCGGGCAAATTCACGGCGGCGTGGTGCAGGGCCTCGGGCAAGCGTTGCTCGAGCACCAGGTTTACGATCGCCAATCCGGCCAGCTCATTTCCGGCAGCTTCATGGATTACGGCATGCCGCGCGCCGACACGATGCCGAACGTGGAGGCGGAGCTGGAGGAAGTGCCGTGCAAGACCAATCCGCTCGGGGTCAAGGGCATCGGCGAATCCGGCACCATCGGCGCGCCGCCAACGGTCATCAATGCCCTGATCGATGCGCTGGCGCCGCTCGGCGTCGATCGCATCGATATGCCGGCAACCCCGCTGCGGGTGTGGCAAGCCATCAGCCACGCGCGCTCGGGCGCTGCGGCGCAGACGGCGTAGGCCAGTTGCTAGGCGCGGTTGACCCACAACGGACATGACCGTTGGTCCCAAATATTGTAGGTCGTATAGCGGACAGGCGCCTTGCTTGCCTAAGAGCTGCCTAAAGAACGGCGACGCACCGAAGTCTCCGTTCAATCAATTGGCAGCCTGGTGCCATCGGTAGGGAGGCAAAATTGAGATCGATTCCGGCTCACATCATGGAGGCCGCTGGCTTCCCATACCCTGCGGAATCGTGACGAGGGGGCTGCCATGAGGAGGCGTCAATTTATCACCGCCCTTGGCGGTGCAGTGGCCACAGCTACCTGGCCGCTGGCCGGGATCGCGCAACCCGCGAACAAGCTGCGGCGGATCGGTATGCTCATGGCCTACGCCGAGGGCGACCGCGAAGGACAGGCCTTTGTCGCAACGTTTCGACAAGCCCTCGCGAAACTCGAGTGGGCGGAGGGCCGCAACGCCCAGATTGAGATTCGCTGGGCGACAGCCAGCGACGCCGCGGCGAGACAGCGGTTCGCGAAGGAGTTGGTTGCATTGCAGCCCGACTTGATTCTTGCGCATGGCACGCCCACCGCGGCGGCCTTGCTGCAAGAAACACGCAGCATCCCCATTATTTTTCTGAACGTTTCCGATCCCATCGGCAGTGGCTTCGTGGCCAGCTTTGCGAGGCCGGGCGGCAACGCCACGGGGTTCATCACCATGGAACCGACGTTGTCCGGCAAGTGGGTCGAGCTGATCAAGGAAATAGCACCGCACGTCGCCAGGTGCGCCTTGCTGTTCAATCCGAAGACAGCGCCCTATGCACACTATTTCATAAATCCGTTCCAAGTTGCCGCCACCTCGGTGGAAGTGGAGCCGATCATCGCAAGTGTCAGCGATGTCGCCGCGCTCGAAACCGCAATTGCCGCACAGGCGCGGGAGCCGAATGGCAGCCTGATCGTCATGCCGGATACTTTCATGACAGTCCATCGCGCCGAGATCGCGGCCCTGGCCGCTCAACACCGGCTGCCCGCGATCTATCCATTCCGCTTCTTCGTCGCCAACGGCGGATTGGTATCGTATGGAAACGATACCTCCGACAATTTTCGGCGCGCGGCAACCTACGCCCATCGCATCCTTCAAGGCGACAAACCGGTCGACCTTCCTGTCCAGGCGCCGACCAAATTCGAGCTGGTCATCAATCTCAAAACCGCCAAGGCGCTCAGCCTCCCGGTGCCGCCCTCGGTGCTTGTCCGCGCGGATGAGCTTATCGAATAAGCCTCTCCCCAGCGGGGAGAGGGCTACTTTGTCTTGCAGGATGAAGGATTGGGTGAGGGAGTTCGGATGCGTCCGTACCGTCGGTAGTCCCCTCACCTCAATCCCCTCCCTAAACAGGGAGAGGAAGCGCACCGCGTTTGCGGCACCTTCAAGCTACATGGCGCGGTAGTGCTATTGCGCCTGCGGCTGCTGCGACGGCCGCCCGTCCGAACTGGCCTTCGGCAGCGAGGGCGCAGCGCTAAATGGCAGAAGCGCGATGCGCGCGGCTTCGAGCCAGGGAAGCCAGGCGAGCCGGCTCGCCTGCACCCAAAAGGCAAAGGGATTGGCGTCTTCGAGAAAGCGGCCGAAAGCTTCGAACGAAGGCATCGCCTGCAAGTGGATCGAAATCTCCTCGGCATCGCCGCCCGGCGATTGGCGATGAACGATCTCGATGTTCAAACCAGGAAGCCGCGCGGTTGCCCTGGTCGCGCTTCCCTCGCTCTGCTGCGAGTCGCTCTCGAACTCAGGCAATGATCGCCTCCGTATTGCACTGTCTCTTGCACGTCATAGTTATGCCGCGGCGCGCGCCTCATCCAGCATGGCCGCGGAGATTTTCTCCGCCACCATGAGCGTCGGGATATTGGTGTTGCCGCGCGTCACCGTCGGCATGATCGAGGCGTCGACGACCCGCAGGCCGCCCACCGCCCGCACGCGGCCCGCCGGGTCGACCACCGCATGGCGATCGTTCGCCGCACCCATGCGGCAGGTGCCCACGGGATGGAACATGCCGGCGACGTTTTGGCGAATATGCTCGGCCAGCGCCGCGTCGTCCTCGACCAATGCGGCGAGATCAACGCGCCGATCAGCGAGCGTCGCGAAGATCGGGCCGGCGAGCGGCGGCACGAGATCGATGAGCGCGGCAATGATGGCGCTCTGAACCCGGTTGGCAGTGGTGATCCGGTTGAGGCGCCGCAGGCGATCGTCGAACTTCACCGGAAAGGTCACGCCGCTCATCGCCCGCACTTGCTGGTGCGCCAGAATCTCGACCGCCCTGCGGAAGCCCTGCATCAAGCGCTGGAGGTCGAGCTCGTGGCCGGTGAAGTTGAATTCGACGAGCGGCGGCGCGGCATCGCGCGCCGTGAGCGAGACGCGGCCGCGCGCCATCGGCTTGAGCAAGGTAGGCGCCAGATTGGCGACCTGGAAGCCGAGCGGACTCCACGACGTCTTGCACTGCACGTTGATATACATGTCGGTCGGCGGCGCGCCCGCAACACCGGAAGAGTAACGCCACGCCGTCATCGGGTGCGGTCGCACCGATCGCGCCTGCCGCTGATTGCGATGCTGCCACAGCCCGATAAAGATAATGGCGTGGTTGGAGAGATTCTCTCCGACGCCGGGCAGATCCGCGCGCACCTCGATGCCGAGCTCGCACAGGCGCCCGGCCGGCCCGATGCCCGAGCGCATCAGGAACGCAGGCGAATGCACGCCGCCGGCGCAGAGGATGATCTCGCGCCCGCGCAACTCCCTCTCCTTACCCTCGATCCGCGCGGTGAGGCCGACGACGCGGCGGCCGTCGAACAGCAGGCCGGTTGCGATGGCGCCGTTCAAGATCGTCAAATTGCTGCGCGCACGCACCGCCGTGTCGAGATAGCAAATCGCGGCGGACGCGCGCTTGTGCGGCCAGTTGCTCATGGGGACCGCGCCGTAGCCATCGCGAAAATCCGCGTTCATGTCGGCGATGAACGGGATCTGGCGCTCTTGCGCGAAGGCATAGATCGCCTTCGACAAGGGCGCCCAGTGTTCCGGCTTGGTGCGGCGGATCGGCACCGGGCCGTCGCGGCCGTGCAGCTCGCCGGTAAAGTCCATCTCGTGCTCGAGCTTGCGGAAATAGGGCAGCACCTCGGCCCAACCCCAGCCGGCCGCGCCGTGCGCTTCCCACTCGGCATAATCGTCGGGCGTTCCGCGATACGCGACCATCCCCATCACGGAAGAGCCGCCGCCCATGATGCGCCCCTGCAAAAAGCTCATCGGCGGGGAATTGTCTTTGCGCCGCCAATGCACCTTGAGGCCGGGCCAGAAATAGGCGTCGTTGTAGTAGGACGTGGCATAGGTATCGAGCACGTCGGCCGGCTCTTTACCTGGCGGCGTGTCCAGCCCGGCTTCAAGCAAAAGCACTTTCGTGCTCGATCGCGCGGACAGCCGGTTCGCCAGCACGCATCCCGCCGCGCCGCCGCCAATGATGATGGTGTCGAAACCGTCGGTCATGCGATGCTTGAACGTTATGATTGGTTCGAACCCCGACACCCCTGCACCGTCCCCATGTGACGGCGGCGACAATGGCTGCCATAATCATTGGACAATAAGACACGCTTGGGAGGAAAGCCATGTCATGCGTCTCGCTCGCCGCGCACATTCTGCGACGCACGCTGCCGGCGATGATTTTGATCGCCGCCGCCGGCGCGACATGCGAGCTCGCACGCGCGGAATATCCCGAGCGGCAGATCACCATGATCGTGTGTTTTCCCGCCGGCGGCGGGACCGACATCGCGGCTCGGCTGATCAACACCCCGCTCGGGGAGGCGCTGGGCAAACCGGTGATTGTCGAGAACCGCGGCGGCGCCGGCGGCAATATCGGCATTGCGGCGGCGGCGCGCGCCGGCGGCGACGGCTACACCCTGCTCGTGTGTTCGAGCGCCTACGTGGTCAATCCCAGCCTCTACGCCCAGGCGACCTACGATCCGTACAAGGACTTTGTGCCGGTAATGGTCATTGGGGCATCGCCCAACGCGTTCGTCGTTCCGGCGCAGTCGGACATCAAAACCATGCCCGAGCTGATCGCCAAGGCGAAGGCTAGTCCGGGCAAGCTCAATTGGACGAGCCCGGGCGCCGGGACGACGCCCTATCTCGCCGGTGAAGTCCTCAAGCTGCGCACCGGGATCAACATATTGCACATTCCGTTCGCCGGCGCCGGTCCGGCGACCACAGCCGTCCTCGGCGGCCAGGTCGACCTGTACACTGCGAACATCGGATCGTTGATGGCGCTCATCGACGCCGGCAAAGTGCGCCCCATTGCCGTGACCTCAAGGGAGCGTTGGCCCGACCTCCCAAACGTGCCGTCGCTCGAGGAGCTCGGAGTAAAGGACGCCGTCTCCGACACCTTCCAGGGTATCTATGCGCCGGCCGGAACCCCGCAGCCGGTCATCGATCGGCTGGCGAAGGAACTCACCTCGATCCTCAACCGGCCCGATATTCGCGAGAAGTTCGTGAAAGCGGGTCTACCCGTCGTCGCCGAGGGGCCGGAGATTTTTCGCGCGCGCATCGCGCGCGAAGTGCCGATGTACAAGGACATCATCGACAAGGCAGGCCTGAAGATTCAATAGCCGGAGCGCATTCGTGTTGTCCCGAATGAAAGCCGATGCAATCGGCCCATCTGAAGCGCGAACCATGCCGACATGATCCGGGCCGCGATCGTCGGACTGGGGCGCTGGGGACGCTCGCTGGTCGCATCGGTGCAGGGCAAGAGCGCGCAGCTGCGCTTCGTGCGCGCCCACACGCGCACACGCGCCAGCGCGGAAGATTTCTGCCGCATGCACGGCGTGCCGCTGGTCGATAGCTACGAAGAGCTGCTCGCCGATCCCGGTGTGGACGCGGTCGTACTCGCCACGCCGCATAGTCTGCATGAATCGCAGATCATCGCGGCCGCGGCGGCGGGCAAGCACATCCACGTCGAGAAACCCATCACGCTCGACCGCGCCAGCGCTGATCGCGCGGTCGAGGCCGCGCGCAAGGCGGGCGTGGTGCTCGCGGTTGGCTACTGCCGGCGCTTTCATCCCTCGATCGTGGAGGTGCGGCGGCGGCTTGCGCATGGATGGCTCGGCGCCGTCGTCTCCATTGTGGCGCAGCATACCACCAGCACGGCCCAGTTCGTTGCCCCGGACAATTGGCGCGCCGCGCCCGAGCAAGCGCCCGGCGGCGCGCTGACCGCCGTCGGCGTGCATGCGCTCGACCACATGATCGAATTCGCCGGCCGGGTGCGCGACGTGCGCTGCGTCACAGGTCGCACCATCCCCGGCCCGTCCGACGACACGACCACGGTCATGCTTCGTTTCGAGGCCGGCGCCACCGGGCTGATTTTCTGCTCGGTTGCGACGCCCACGAATTTTTCCTTTGCGCTCTATGGCAGCAAGGGAATGGCGGAGATTTCCAAGCCCAACCTGCAGACGCTTCGCTTCGTGCCGACCTCGGACCAGCCGCCGACCGGACCAGTCGTTGCGCCGCGCGACGAGATCAGCGAGCATCCCGGCTTCGACATGCTCAACGCGGAGCTCACCGAATTCGCCCGCGCGATCCGCGAGCGCACGCCCTACCCAGTTCCACTCGACGAGGTGCTGCATGGTATGGCGGTGTTCGACGCGATCGTGGCAGCAGCTCGCTCGAACGAGATCGTTGTAGTGGCAGGATGAGAACTCTCAATGCGTCATTGCCGGGTTTAACCCGGCAATCCATCTTTTTTCGAAGAAGGATGGATGCGCGGGTCATCAGCGCGTTCACGCGCGTCTTCGACGCGCTTCTGCCCGCGCATGACCGCAAGAGGATTATTGGGGAGCGCTCATGGAAAAGCTGATCATCACGGTCGCCTGCGACTCGCGCACGTCGTATCCGCACAACCATCTCTGCCCCCCGCAGGAGGACATCCGCGGGGTCGCCCAGCAATACATCGACGCCGTGAATGCCGGCGCCGCGATCGCGCACATCCACGGCCGGCGCACGCTCGAGGAAACGATCCAGCCCGACGGCCGGCAGGTTTCGCGCATCCACCATGACGACTGGAAGCGTCTGCAGGGAAGAACAACGCCGGGTTGGTGGAGCGGATGGTGAGCATCGCGCGCGGACTAGGACGCGAGATCGCCACCCCCGACGAGGCGCGCAAGATCCTCGGCCTCACGCGCGCGCAGTGAGCGACACCGCCGCAATGGTCAAACGCAAGCTCGGCAGTTCCACGCTCGAGGTCTCAGTCGTCGGCCTCGGCGGCAACAATTTCGGCGGCCGCATCGATTTTGCGGCGACGAGCCGCGTCGTGGACAAGGCGATCGATCTCGGCATCAACTTCATCGACACCGCCGACAGCTACGGCAACAAGGGCGGCTCGGAGGATTGGCTCGGGCAAGTTCTCGGCGAGAAACGCAAACAGATCGTGCTCGCGACCAAATTCGGCCTGCCGATGGACGGCGAGCTCGGGGGTGCATCGCGCCGCTATGTCATGCAGGCGGTCGAGGCGAGCCTGAAACGGCTACGCACGGACTGGATCGACCTTTACCAGCTGCATCGGCCGGACCCGCAGACGCCGATCGAGGAAACGCTGCGCGCGCTCGATGATCTCGTGCGCCAGGGCAAGGTCCGCTGCATCGGCTGCTCCAATCTGTCGGCGCAGCAGGTCGCCGAGGCGCAGGCCACGGCCCGACGACACGGGCTTGCCCAGTTCGTGTCTTGCCAGGACGAGTACAGCCTGCTGGTGCGCAACGTCGAGCGCGAGTTGGTGCCGACGGCGAAGAGACTCGGCTTGGGAATTCTGCCCTACTTCCCGCTCGCCAGCGGCCTTTTGACCGGCAAGTACAAGCGCGGCGCGGCGCTGCCGCCGGGCTCGCGCCTGTCCAAGAACGCGCGGCACGCACAGCGCTTCGCCAGCGAGCGCAATTGGCGCATCGTTGCCGAACTCGAGGCATTCGCCGCGCGCCGCGGTCACACGTTGCTCGAACTGGCGTTCAGCTGGTTGCTGCGCGACGAGGTGGTTGCGAGCGTCATTGCCGGCGCGACCACGCCGCAGCAGGTCGAGCAGAATGTCCGCGCCGCCGGCTGGAAATTGTCGGCGGAGGATTTGGCCGAGATCGATCGCATCACGCTAGGTTGAGCCTTATGCAAGGAACCATTCGCTTCTGCCCGCGCATGACGATTGGACGGTACTTCCGTCGTCCTCACAACGCGCGGCGGGAGGCGACCAACACGTCGCGCAGACTCTCGCTCCGCGTC
>CBFGVM010000186.1:0-8188 GCA_965652015.1 uncultured Alphaproteobacteria bacterium | reverse complement strand
CGGCCGCGCGGTACGAAAAAGATTAGGCCTGATTTCGATGTAGCTCAATGCCGTTCGAGGGGCGCATGAGCAGTCATGCGGCGGTGCGCCGCGCGCGCTTGCCGCTCCCACGTTTCACGCCGGTACCCCACAGCTCCTTGCTCGCGAGCCGCGCACCCGTGACCAGCGCCTCGAGCTTCGCCCACATGATCTGCGGATGCACGCGCGCGAAATACGTTACCTGCGCGAAACCGCAATCCGTGCTCGCAATCACGTTCTCCCGTCCGACGAGTCGTGCGAGCCGGACGATGCGTTCGGCGACCAGCTCCGGGTGCTCCACGATATTGGTCGCGTGACTGATCACGCCGGGTATCAGCACCGTATCCTTGGGCAGTTTGAGATGCTCCCACAGCCGCCATTCGTGCTCGTGCCGCGGATTGGCAAGCTCGATCGAATAGCCGCCTGCACGCACCTGCAAGACGAGGTCGGCGATGTCTTTGAAGGGAACGTCGGAGGTGTGCGGCCCCGGCCAGCTTCCCCAGCAGACGTGATATCGGATCTTCTCGCGCGGAAGCCCTTTGATGGCGTGATTGATGATCTCGACTTGGCGGGCGAGCCAGGCGCGGTACTCCTCGAGCGTCTTGGGCGGCACCATCCGATCGTAGCTCACGGCAGCGCGCGCATCGTCGAGCTGCACCAGCAAGCCGGCGTCGATGATCATCTTGTATTCCGTGTGCATCGCATCGGCGATCGCCTGTTGGAGATCGTCGTCGCTCTTGTAGTATTCGTTCTTGCGATCGGGAATGACGCTTGTCGGTGCCGCCACCGGAAGAAACGCCTCCACCACGTCAACGCCGCGCAGCGCGTCCTTGAAGTTGTCGACGTCCTGCGCAAGCTCGGCCGCGCCGGTATAGGTGATCGGCGCGACGACTACCGAATCCATCACGGTTTCGACCTTGTCGCGCGCATCGAGCTCCGCGTAGAACTCGGCAAAGCGCGTGCGGTCGACGCCGCGGGTGAAGGGATTGCCGCCGGCAAACGGCCGGCGCTCGAAGCCGCCGAGGCGAAACAGCGCGTATTGCGCCCAGCTGATCGCCTTGCCGAACTCGCCATCGCTGATGACGTCGATCCCGACATCGGCTTGTTTGCGGACGACCTGGGCGACGGATTCCTTCAGACACTTCGCGTAAGCAGCCTTGTCGAACGGCTCCCCGGCTTCCTTGGCGGCGAGAAACTCGCGCAGCGCCGGCGGCCGGATGAGGCTGCCAACGTGAGTGGTGAGGATCCGATCGGTGCTGCGTTTCATCGCGGTCCTCCCCGGCCATGCCGCTGCCGATCGCGAGGGTAGCGCTTGAGAGCCGAAAACGACAGCGCGGACCCGAAGGCCCGCGCTGTATTCCTCTACAACAGCCGGAGTGAGCCGGCCGAGCCCCTCAGAAGCTGGGTCGGCGTGGCGGGCGCGCCGCGCCGCCCGCGGCCGCAGCAGGCCTCTGCTTCATCGGCAACAGGCCCTCGCGCTGCATGCGCTTGCGGGCAAGCTTGCGCGCGCGGCGGATCGCTTCCGCCTTCTCGCGCGCCTTCCGTTCAGAGGGTTTTTCGTAGTGGCCGCGAAGCTTCATTTCGCGGAAAATTCCCTCGCGCTGCATCTTCTTCTTCAGCGCCTTGAGGGCCTGATCGACATTGTTGTCGCGGACGAGAACCTGCACGCGTCGTTCCTTTTCCTTCCGATATCGTCAATATACCGGAGCCCGCCGATGCGCCACCGAAGCGCGACCGCGCGGGCTCCCCATGAGCCGCGCGTGTAGCAGAATCAGCGTGAAGAGTCCATCGCCGTGCTTCTTCCGCACGTCCCGCGAAAGCAGGGACCTGGCCTTTCATTCCCGCTTTCGCAGGATTGAGCGGACGCTTACGGTGCCGTCCGCGTGCTGCATTTGGCCTGAGACATTTATGTCACGTCTTAACGTCCTCGGGCGTCTCGGGCACCGACTCGGCTTGGCGCTGACGCCAGGCGTCGAGCCGCTTGGCCAGTTCGGCATCGCTGAGCGCAAGCACGCTCGCGGCGAGGAGCGCGGCGTTGATTGCGCCCGCGCGTCCGATGGCAAGCGTCCCAACTGGGATGCCCGGGGGCATCTGCACGATGGAATAGAGCGAGTCGACGCCCGAGAGCGCCTTCGACTCGATCGGCACGCCGAAGACCGGAAGCGGCGTCAGCGCCGCCGTCACGCCGGGCAGGTGCGCGGCGCCGCCCGCGCCCGCGATGATGATCTTGAAGCCCTGCGCCCTGGCCGCCTTGGTGAAGGCAAGGTGTCGTTCGGGCGTGCGGTGGGCGGAAATGATTTTTGCTTCGTAACCGATGCCCAGCGCATCAAGAGTCTCGGCCGCGTGCTTCATGGTCGGCCAGTCCGACTGGCTTCCCATGATGATCGCGACCAGCTTCCCCGCCATCGACCCCTCGATACGGCCGAAAGGAAAGCGGGCGATTATAGGGAGGGCCATTGGGGTGGCAAGGCGCCGGCACAAGCATGTGGGAAACGCATGCCGCGGAGATTCCGGCGCAAAATGAGCCAATTGCGCATGGCTCACCTGCGCGGCCAGGCCGCCACGTGGTCAGCCTCAGTTTCGCCAATGATCCAAGCGATTGTGCGGTGCAAATCGGGGTCGGGGGACTTCCTGTTATGTGCCGGGCCAACGCCCAGCTCCAATCCGGTCGTCGCGTGGCCGCGACGCCGGTCGGCTGCCCGCGCGCAGGCCGCAGCCACGCATTCACGCCCCCGACTCGAAACAAGACGAGCGCGACTCACGCCGCCAAGGAGAGCTCACGATGAACGCGAGCCGCCTCAGCGCCATTGGTCTGGTCGTGGCTGCCGGGCTTTGGATCGCATCCGGCCATTTTCTTCCGCATGGCGCCGCGGAAACGGCCGTGCGGGCCGGCGAGGGCGAGGCGAAGAAGCTATTCCGCGTGGCGGTGGCGACGACCAGCGTTGTGCCGCACAGCCGCAAGCTGACCATCGCAGGCCGCACGGAGGCCGACAAACGGGTCACCGTCTTCGCGCGCACGGGCGGGGTCTTCACCGAGCTGAAGGTGAAACGCGGCATGTCGGTCAAGAAGGGCGACATCATCGCCGTCCTGTCGGACGAGGCGCGCGAGGCGCAGGTGGCTCAAGCGCAGGCCGTGGTGACGCAGAAGCGCACGGAGCTCGAGGCCAAGCGCGCGCTGATTCTGAGCGGCACGCTGCCGCGGCTGCAGCTCGTGGACCTTGAGGCGCAACTCAAGGCAGCTGAAGCCTCGCTTGCCGCCGCCGAGGCCGAGCATGAGCGCGGGATCGTCCGCGCGCCGTGGTCGGGCGTGGTCCATGACGTTGCAGTCGAGGTCGGGCAGGCCGCGTTCTCCTTTGCCGGCCGCGAGATCGCCTCCATGGTCGCACTCGATCCGATGCTGGCGGTGGTGGAAGTGGCTGAGCGGCAGCTCGCCGGCATAAAAGTCGGCGCCGTCGCCGAGGTGCGGCTGGTCACCGGCGAGCGCACGAGCGGGAAAGTCCGCTTCGTCGCCAAAACCGCGAGTCCGACCACCCGCACCTATCGCGTCGAGATCGAAGTGCCCAACGCCGACGGCAACATTCCCGACGGCATTACGGCGGAGGTCCTCCTGCCACTGGCACCGGTTGTGGCGACGCGGGTCCCGCGCTCCGCGATTACCTTTTCCTCCGCCGGCAATCTCGGCCTGCGCGTGGTCGACGCCAATGACACGGTCGAGTTCGTTCCCGTCGGCGTGATCGAGGACGAGCAGAGCTTCATGTGGGTCATCGGCCTTCCCGACCGCAGCCGCGTGATCGTGCAAGGACAGGATTTCGTGCGCGAAGGTCAAGTCGTCGACGCGGTTGGCATCCCGGAGCTGACAGCGGTCGCGAAGTAGCCATCTGATGTCCAGGTTCATCGACTACGCCATCGGTCACGCGCGACTCACCATCGCTACGCTCATCTTCCTGCTGAGCGCCGGCCTCGTGGCCTATGTCACGATCCCGAAGGAAGCGGAACCGGACGTCCGGATTCCGATCATCTACGTGCAGCTTTCGCAGCGCGGCATCAGCCCGGAGGATGCTGAGAGGCTGTTGCTGCGGCCGGTCGAGACCCAACTCAAATCGGTCGGAAACGTGAAGGAGATGCGGTCCACCGCCTTCGAGGGCGGCGGCTTCGTTCTGCTGGAGTTCGAGGCGGGCTTCGATTCCAAGTCAGCGCTCGCCGACGTGCGCGCCAAGGTCGATCAGGCCAAACGCGACCTGCCGCGCGACGCCGACGAGCCGCAGGTGCTGGAGGTCAATCTCTCGCTCTATCCGGTGCTGGTGGTGGGGCTGTCCGGCGACGTGCCGGAGCGCACGCTGCTGCGCATCGCCCGCGCCGCCAAGAATGCGATCGAGCAGGCGCCGGGGGTGCTCTCGGCCGAGCTGCGCGGCGCCCGCGACGAAGCGGTCGAGATCATCCTCAATCCCATGCTGCTGTCGAGCTACGGCCTTTCCCTCGACCAACTCGGCTCGATCACGCAATCCTTCAATACGCTCATCGCCGCCGGCGCGCTCGAAGGCGAGACCGGCCGCTTCGCGGTCAAGGTGCCCTCGCTGTTCGAGAAGCCGCAGGACATCCTCAACATTCCCATCGTCGCCTCGCCGAAGGCCTCGGTGAGGCTGCTCGACATCGCCCAGGTCAAACCCACCTTCAAGGACGCGACCTCCGTTACACGGGTGAACGGGCGCCCGGCCATGACAATCGAGGTGTCGAAGCGCACCGGCGCCAACTTGATCGAGACGGTCGACGCGGTGAAAGCGACGGTAGCGGCGCTGCAAAAGACCTGGCCCGAAGCCGTGCACGTCACCTTCACGCAGGACAAATCGAAGGTCATCCGGCAGATGCTCGGCGACCTGCAGAACTCGGTCGCGACCGGCGTGCTGCTGGTGGCGGTCGTGATTCTTTTCGCGCTCGGCTTCCGCGCCTCGCTGTTCATCGGGATTGCGATACCCGCCTCGTTCCTGGCCGGGGTGCTCGGGCTGCAGCTCGCGGGATTGACCGTCAACATTGTCGTGCTGTTCTCGCTCATCCTCGCCGTCGGGATGCTGGTCGACGACGCGATCATCGTGTCGGAATTCGCCGAACGCCGCATGGCCGAAGGGATGCCGCCGCGGGAAGCGTATTCGCTCGCCGCCAAGCGCATGTCCGGGCCGGTCATCGCCGCCACCGCGACCCGCATCGCCGCCTTCTCGCCGCTCCTATTCTGGCCGGGCGTGGTCGGCCAATTCATGAAATACCTGCCGATCACGCTGATCGCGACGCTCTCGGCCTCGCTGGCGGTCGCGCTGTTCTTCACGCCGACCTTGGGGGCGCTGCTCGGCAAGGCCGCGCCAGTTCCGCATGACGAGCGGGTGCGCGACCGCGGGCCGTATATGCGCACGGTGCGGCTCGCGTTGCGCTATCCCGGCACTACGCTCGCGCTCGCGGCGTTGCTTCTTTTCGCGGTTCAGGTTGCCTATGGAAAGTTCGGTCGCGGGGTCGAATTCTTCCCGAAGGTTGAGCCCGACTACGGGCAGGTCGTCGTGCATGCCCGCGGCAACCTCTCGCTCGATGAAAAAAATCGCCTGATCGGCGAGGTCGAGAAGCGCGTGCTCGCCTTCGAGGGACTCAAGACCGTCTACACCCGCATCGGCGAGCAGCCGCGCGGCATGAGCGAGCTCACCGAGGACACGATCGGCGTCATCCAGTTCGAGTTCGCGGACTGGCGCACTCGCGCCCCCGGGCACGAGATCATGGACGCGATCCGCGCGAAGACCGCCGATATCGCGGGCATTCTCATCGAGGTGACGGCGCCGCGGGCGGGCCCGCCGACCGGCAAGCCGATCCAGGTTCAGCTTACGGCGCTCGACTCGTCGGCGCTGCCGGCCGCCGCGACCAAGGTTGCCGCCATCCTCGCCGCGCGCAGCGACACCCGCGACCTCGATGATGGCCGGCCGCTCCCCGGCATCGACTGGAAGATCGAAGTCGACAAGTCGGAGGCGGCGAAATACGGCGCCGGGGTCAATAACGTCGGCAGCGCCGTCCAGCTCGTCACCAACGGTCTCAAGGCGACCGAATACCGGCCGGTCGACAGCGACAAATCGGTGGACATCCTGGTGCGCTTTCCACCCGACCGCCGCAGCCTCGACCAGATCGACGATCTGCGGGTGCAGACGCAGGCGGGACACGTGCCGATCGGCAACTTCGTGCAGCGCGTGCCAGCGCCGCGGGTCGGCTACATCAATCGCGTCAATGGCAACCGGGTGATGACGGTGTCCGCCAACGTCGCCGAAGGCGTGCAGACCGCCAAGATTCAGCAGGAGATCGCGGCCGAGCTTGCCAAGACGGACCTCGGTTCCGGCGTCACGTTCAAGCTCAAGGGCGAGGACGAGGAGCGCGCCAAGGCGGGTGCGTTCCTGCTCAAGGCGTTCGGCACCGCGATCTTTCTCATCTTCGCGATCCTGCTCGCGCAATTCAACAACCTGACTTCGGTCGGCTTGGTGCTCACCGCCGTCGTGCTCTCGACCTTCGGCGTCCTGCTCGGGCTGCTCGTGATGGGCCAGCCGTTCGGCGTGGTCATGACCGGCATCGGCGTCATCGCCAATGCGGGTGTGATCGTGAACAACAACATCGTGCTGATCGATACCTATGATCGACTGCGGCGCGAGGGCGTCGCCGCCTATGACGCGATCATCGAAACCTGCCGCGAGCGCGCCCGTCCGGTCGTGCTCACCGCCGTGACCGCGATCCTGGGCGTGCTGCCGATCGCGTTCGGCATGAACATCGAGTTCCTCTCGCGCGAAATCACGGTCGGCGCGCCGGCGACGCAGTGGTGGATCAATCTCTCCACCGCGATCGTGTTCGGGCTCGGCTTTGCCACCATGCTCACGCTGATCGTCACGCCGGCGGCGCTGATGGCGATCGCCAATCTGCGCGAGCGGCGCTTGCGCTGGTCGGCGGCGCTGCGCACGTGGCGGCTGCCGGCGTTTGGGCGTACTTAAGCAAGGGCCGCTCCGCGGTCGAGACGCGTGCCCGGCCATTTGACAGCTGCGGCTCTCCCATCAGTGCGACAGGAAAATTGGCGAGGGCGGACGCGTAAGCATGCTCTTGGTGGCTCCTCCAAGGACAAATTCTCGGAGCCGCGAGTGTCCATACGCCCCCATGACCAGAAGATCGGCATTGCGATACTCCACGTGAGCTTCAAGCACATCACCGATGCCGCCTCCTTTGGCGTCGACTTCATCGAGGACCACGTCGACCCCATGTCGGGCCAAGTGCTTTGCAAGCTCCGGACCAGACCGCCGGGTATCGATAGCTTTTTCTTTGGTCACGGTGAGAACGCAAACGCGTTTCGCTTTCTCCAAAATGGGCATCGCATCCGCCATGGCCCGGGTGGCAGCCCGGCTGAAATCCCAAGCCACGATCACGGTGTCGAGCGCGAATGACCCGCTCCGCTTTCGCTCGTGCGGCAAAATCACGGTTGGACGCCCGGAGCCGAAGATGACGGATTCTGCGTACCACTGATCCAAGTAGTCCCTTTCAGGCATAGGCACGATGGTCAGGTCCCGCAGACGAGAGTACTGAACTAAGACTTCAGGGACTTCGGAGGTCAGGCAGTGCTCCACTATTCGCTCCTGGAACACGCTGCTTTTCTCGGCCGCAGCTTGGAAGGCCGCCAGAAGCTGTTGTGCATTTGTCGCACTCTTTTTGGCCTCGTCAGCGATCATCGCCGGAATATTCAGAAAACGACGACCGAGTAAACTGCCCGGCACGTTGATCTTCACCTCACATGCAATGGCGGAGACCTTGGCTCCCAATGCCGCGGCAAGATCAATTGCGTCATCTACGGCCGATACAGGCGTTGGCTGCGGGTAGGTAGTCAGCGCAACTAACACATCTCTGAACGACATTGACTTCTCCCATTGCCGATTGCCATGAGCTGCTGAGGCGGAATCTACCTATCTCTTTCGGCATCGTATTTGCTTACCGCCGGCATCGTCGAGCTCACAAGGAAATTCGCCGTAGCCGCAGAGAATTTGCCACGACGCTCACCGACGACAGCGCCATCGCCGCCGCAGCGATGATCGGCGAGAGCAGGATGCCGAAGAACGGATAGAGCACCCCGGCGGCGATCGGCACTCCCGCGGCGTTATAGACAAAAGCGAAGAAC
>CBFGVM010000185.1:0-8226 GCA_965652015.1 uncultured Alphaproteobacteria bacterium | reverse complement strand
ATGCGCTGTTCGACATCAAGGGTTTGCTGGTGACCTCGCGCACCGACCTTGCCGACTTCCAGAAGCCTTTCGCGCAGGAGCACCCTCCGGTCTCCACGTTCGTCGAGGCGGTCGAGGCGCTCAAGCCGACCGGCATCATCGGGGTGAGCACGGTGCCGAAACTGTTCAACCGGGAGGTGATCGAGGCGATGGCACGGATCAACGAGCGCCCGATCATCTTCCCGTACTCGAACCCCACGTCGCGCTCCGAATGCACGGCCGAAGAGGCCTATAAGTGGTCCGAGGGTCGCGCCGTCTTCGCCAGCGGCAGTCCGTTCCCGCCGGTCGAGATCAACGGCCGGCGCTTCGTGCCCGGGCAGGGCAACAACGTGTACATCTTCCCGGCGATGGGCATGGCGGTGTTTGCCACCGAGGCGACGCGGGTAACCGAGGAGATGTTCATCGTCGCCGCGCAAGCGGTCGCCGAGCAAGTCACTGAGGAGAATCTCTCGATGGGACTGATCTACCCGCCGCAGAGCCGCATCCTCGCGGCATCGCTCCATGTCGCCGAACGCATCGCCGCCTGCATTTTCGAGAAGGGGCTGGCACGGGTGCTGCGGCCGGACGATGTCGGCGCGCTGGTCCGCGCCCGCGCGTATCGTCCGGTCTACACGCAGTGAAGCGGAAAAGCGGAGATCGTACTGCGCGAGGCCGCCCATGACATTGACGGGATGAGACGGGCGAACGATGTGTTGGGCTGGATAGGTACGCTTGGTCCTGGGCCGCCGCCTTTGCTTAGCCGCCGGTCTTCGCCACGAACGAATCCTTGGTGCCCGGCTTGAGCACCACGTAGGCGCGCCGCCACGGCTGATCGTCGATCAGGCGCCATTTGTGGCCGGTGCCGATATGGTCTTCGGCGAGCAGGACATCGCCCGGTCGGATGATGAATGTCTCACCGTCACGGGTGGCGAATTCAAGGGTTCCCGACAGCGTAATCACGAATTGCGGCTCCGGGTCATCGTGCCAGTCGAACGAGGAATGCGCCGGTGTCTCCTTGAAATGGATGGCGACCACATCGGTGCGATCCTTTTCGTCGATCGTGCCTTCAAGCACATGCGATGCATTGTCGGGCCCGGTGTATAGTTTGAATGCTCGTACCACTTGATGCTCCTCATCCGAGTGTTTCGGGAATTCGTGCTGTCATCGGCATCGGAGTCATTGCCAGAGGTTCGTCTTGGCGAGATCGATCAGATCGTCGCCGCGGCCGCCCATCACCGCTTTCAGCATGTAGAGGGTAAAACCCTTGGCCATCTCAACGGTGATGCTGGGAGGGATCGGAAGCACCATCCGGCTCACCACCGCGTCGACCAGCACCGGGCCGTGGTGCGCAAGCGCCTCGGCGATGCCCTTCTCGACGTCACCCGGATCCTCGAGCCGGATGCCGCGCACGCCGACGGCTTCCGCCATCGTCGCAAAATTCGGATTCTTGAACTTGGTGCCGAAGTCGAGAAATCCCGACGATTTCTGCTCGATCTCGATAAAGCCGAGCGCGCCGTTGTTGAAGACGACGACCTTCACCGGCAGGTTGTGCTGCACGAGGGTCAGGAAGTCGCCCATCAGCATCGTGAATCCGCCATCGCCCGACAGCGAGATCACCTGCCGCCGCGGAAACGCCGCCTGGGCGCCGACCGCCTGCGACATGGCATTGGCCATGGAGCCGTGCCAGAACGATCCGATCAGCCGCCGTTTGCCGTTCATCGCCAGATAGCGCGCCGCCCACACGGTGGGGAGGCCCACGTCGCAGGTGAACACCGCGTCGTCGGCGGCATGATCGCTGATCGTTTTGGCCACCTGCTGGGGATGGATCGGCGGCTTGCCGGCGCGCCCGACCGCCAACTCGTCGAGGCCTTTGCGCGTCTTGCGATAGTGTTCGCGCGCCTGCTCGAGGTGGCGGCCGTCGCGCTTCCCCTTGAGTCGCGGCAGCAGCGCCTCGATCGTTTCCCGCACGTCGCCCACCACGCCCACCTCGACCGGCGCGCGCCGCCCGATCACCTCGCCGCGGTGATCGACTTGCGCAATCCGCGCGCCGTCGCGCGGATAGAATTGCCGATAGGGAAAATCCGTCCCGAGCATGAGCAGTACGTCGCAATCGAGCATTGCGTAGTAGCCCGACGAAAACCCGATCAGCCCGGTCATGCCGACGTCATAAGGGTTGTCCCACTCGACGTGTTCCTTGCCTTTGAGGGCGTGGACGATCGGAGCCTTTAGGCTCTTGGCGAGCGCGATGAGTTGCGCGTGGGCGCCTTGGCACCCCGAGCCGCACAGCATGGTCACGCGGCCGTCGCCGTTGAGCAGCGCGGCCAGCCGATCGAGATCGGCCTCTGCCGGGGCCACCTTGAACTGCGCCGGCAGTAGGCGCGAGGGCTTCGGCACCGGCGCCTCCGCCGCCGCTTGAAGCGCGACGTCGCCGGGGATGACAACCACCGCGACGCCGCGCTTCGCCACCGCCGCGTGAATCGCCATCTCCAACGTGCGCGGCATCTGGTTGGCGCCGGAGATCAGCTCGCAGAAGTGGCTGCACTCCTTGAACAGCTGCTCCGGATGCGTCTCCTGGAAATAGCCGGAGGCGATTTCCGCCGACGGGATGTGGGCCGCGATCGCCAGCACCGGCACGCGCGAGCGGTGGCAGTCGAACAGACCATTGATGAGATGCAGGTTGCCCGGTCCGCAGCTGCCGGCGCAGACCGCGAGCGCGCCCGTGAGATGCGCCTCGGCGCCGGCGGCGAACGCTGCCACCTCCTCGTGCCGGACATGAATCCATTCGATCTTGCCCTGGCTGCGCAGCGCGTCGGTCAGCCCATTGAGGCTGTCGCCGACGATGCCGTAAATCCGCTTGACCCCCGCCGCGACGAGAATGTCGGCGAATTGATCCGCTACCCTCTGCGCCATCCCTCGTCTCCCTTTTCTCGCGCTCCACCTAAAGGCTGCGCCGGTCCCGCCGCATCAGATCAATGCTCAGACGTTTTCCAGGTGGAGTACGGTGGCCGTGTCCGCGCGTATGCGCCGGCACAGTGCAGCGTCGTCGATCAGAGATTCGCCGTAGGAGGGGATCATCTCTTTCAGCTTGGGAAGCCAGCGGTTGGCCGTCAGTTCGTCCTTGAAGCATTTCTCCAGCACGCCGATGGCGATGAACACCGCCGTCGATGCGCCGGGCGATGCTCCCAGCAATGCCACCAGCGAACGATCGGCTGCCGCAACCAGTTCGGTGCCGAACTCGAGAAATCCGCCGCGCTTGGGATCCGGCTTGATGATCTGCACGCGCTGTCCCGCCACTTCGAGATACCAGTCAGTTCGCTTGGCGCGCGGATAGTATTCCTGCAGCGCAGCGAAACGGTGATGCGCCGTCTGCAGAACCTGCCCGATCAGGTATTTGGTCAGATCGAAGTTGTCGCGAGCAACCGCCAGCAGCGGTCCGATATTGGCCGGGCGGATCGACTCGAAAAGATCCATGAGCGAGCCATGCTTGAGGAATTTGGTTGAAAATCCGGCATAAGGCCCGAATAGGATGGAGTGCTTGCCGCCAATGACCCGCGTGTCGAGGTGGGGAACGGACATCGGTGGAGAACCGACGGACGCCTTGCCATAGACCTTGGCGTGGTGACGCTTGTTGACCTCGGGGTCATCACAGCGCAGCCAGATGCCGCTGACCGGAAATCCGCCGTAGCCTTTGCCTTCCGGGATGCCGGATTTCTGCAGCAGCGGCAACGCGCCGCCGCCCGCACCGAGATAGACGAACTTGGCCGTGGTCGAGTGTTTTTCACCACTGTTCGTATCTTTTGTGTCGACGCGCCAGCGACCGTCACGCTCGCGGCTGAGGCCGGTGACGCGACGCGAGTAATGGACCGAAAACCCCTTCGTGCCTGCGAGGTAGCGGATGAGGCTGCGGGTGAGCGACCCATAGTCGACGTCGGCGCCGGTGATGATCCGCGTGGCGGCCACCTGCTCGTCGCTGGCGCGGCCCTCCATCACCAGCGGGACCCAATCGCTCAGTTTCTTCTTGTCCTCGGTATATTCCATACCCTCATAGCAATGATGCGCGCTCATCGCCGCGAAGCGCTTCTTGAGGAAGGCGACGTTGTCCGGCCCGTGCACGAAACTCATGTGCGGGACCGGATGAATGAACGATTGCGGATCGGGGATTGCGCCGTTGGTTACCAGATAGGACCAGAACTGCCGCGATAGATCGAATTCCACGTTGACGTCGAGCGCCTTGGAGATGTCGATGCTGCCGTCGCTTCGCTCAGGGGTGTAGTTGAGCTCACAATTCGCGGCGTGACCGGTGCCGGCGTTATTCCAGGCGTCCGAGCTTTCGAGCGCCGGCCCGTCGAGCGTCTCGACCATCACAATATTGAGCGCCGGCTCAAGTTCTTTCAGAAAGACGCCAAGCGTGGCGCTCATGATGCCGGCGCCCACCAGGATGACATCCGGCTCGCCGGCTCGATTTCCAATCATTGGCCTCTCCGATGACAGATTCCGCGCCCCGAAGTGGGGAGTTGTTCAAGTAACTTGGGCCGCCGACGTCACCGGGCTCGCCAGCTGTTTGTTATCCGCGGCCACACACCCGCACGTAGCGATCAAGACAGATATCGTGCCTGAGGAACCTTGCGGTTCGAAGGATCATATTGCCTCTTTTGACCAAAGCGGCGGGCCAGGAGACCTGCAGGCGCTGCACATGCGGCGATCGGCAACCGACGGCAAAATCGTCCTCACGGATGCAACAGTAGTCAAGCGCAGAATATCCATCCGTCCCAGATCGTGCCGACCGGCGCCAGCCCATGCCCGGCGGTTAGCCTCCGATGTGCGCAGATCATACGATCGATGAAGACCTGGTAAACCGGCGCCCCATCGAGGCAGCACATTTCAATGGTGCCGGCCGGCGTGGCGATTGACCCCGCCCTTCCATAACTTAAGTTTGGACCGAAGGAGCAGTCCCATGCCCGACACGAGAAAAGAAAGCGACAGCCTCGGCGTGGTCGAGGTGCCCGCGGACAAGCTGTGGGGCGCGCAGACCCAGCGCTCGCTCGAGCATTTCAGCATCGGCCGCGACTTGATTCCGCGCGAAATGATCACGGCCTACGCCATCTTGAAGAAAGCCGCAGCCATCGCCAACCACGCCGACAAGCGCCTCGACGATGCGCGCTACAAATTGATCGTTCAAGCCTGCGATGAAATCCTCGCCGGCAAGCACCACGACATGTTCCCCCTGCATGTCTGGATGACGGGCAGCGGCACCCAGTTCAACATGAACGTCAACGAGGTCATCTCCAACCGCTGCAGCCAGCTCGCCGGCAAGCCGCTCGGGAGCAAGACGCCGGTTCATCCCAACGATCACGTCAACATGGCGCAGTCGTCGAACGACTCGTTCCCGTCGGCCATGTATATCGCGGCAGCCGTCAACGTGAAGCAGCGCCTCGTTCCCGCGGTGGCCGCGCTGCGCGATGCGATCGACGCGAAGGCGCGAGAGTGGAACGACATCGTCAAGATCGGGCGCACGCACATGCAGGACGCCACCCCGCTGACATTGGGGCAGGAATGGTCCGGGTACGCCGGCATGTTGTCGGACGATCTCGAGCACATCGAGTCGGCGTTGCAGGGCGTGTACCGCCTGGCGCTCGGCGGAACCGCCGTCGGCACGGGTATCAACTCGGCACCGGGCTTTGCCGAAGCGGCGGCCGCCGAGATCGCCAAGCTCACCGGCCTGCCGTTCGTGACCGCGCCCAATAAATTCACCGTGCAGGGTTCCCACGACGCGCTGGTGCAACTGTCGGGAACGCTGCGTACGCTGGCTGTGTCGCTCTACAAGATCGCCAACGACATTCGCCTGATGTCGTGCGGACCACGCGCCGGGTTTGCGGAGCTGTTGATCCCGGAGAACGAGCCGGGCTCCTCGATCATGCCGGGCAAGGTCAATCCGACCCAGTGCGAAGCGCTCACCATGATCGCCGTGCAGGTGATGGGCAACGATGTCGCCGTAGGCTTCGGCGGCGCCGGCGGCTACCTCGAGATGAACGTCTACAAGCCGCTGATGATCTTCAACATCACCCACTCCATCATCCTCATGACCGACGGTTGCGTGAACTTCCGCAGGTTCCTGGTCGATGGCACCAAGCCCAACCTGAAGAAGATCAACGAATACGTCGAGCGCTCGCTGATGCTAGTGACGGCGCTCTCGCCCGTCATCGGCTACGACAAGGCGTCGAAGATCGCCCACCACGCCATGGACAACGATCTCACGCTGAAGCAAGCGGCGTTGCAACTGGGCTTCGTCACGGAGGAAGAATTCGATCGCGTCGTCGACCCGAAGAAAATGGTGAAGCCCTACGTGGCGACTGACGCAGCGGCCAAGGCGGCGCGTTGAGCAGCGCCATGTCCGACGTTCACTCCGGCGTGCCCGGTTCGCGCCGCTACGACGGTGAATTTACTGGGCGCGAAGCCGCGGATGGCAGGACGCTCCCATGACGTTGGAGGAGCGGTCGAACCTCGTCCTCGCAGCGGCCCGCGTTCTCTACGTCAACGGCCAAGCGACCGAGCAGACCGTGGCTGCGGCCGAGCAACTCGGCCGTGCGCTCGGGCTGCGCGCCAACGTCATGCCGCGCTGGGGCGAGCTGCGCCTTCAGTCCGAGGACAACAGACTGATCGCCCAAGTCGCGGCCGATCCGACCGGCGTCGACATGGATCGCGTCGCGTCCACGGTGCGGGCTATCGAGGATGTCGGCGCCGGTCGGCTGACACCGGAGGCTGCGACGGCGGCGATCACCGCGATCGCGCAGGCGCCACCCGCCCCGACCTGGCTGTTCGCGCTCGCTGCCGGGGCAGGTGCCGTGGCGCTGGCGGTGATCTTCGGCGTCGAGCATCCGATTGCTGCGGCGCTGATATTCGCGAGCGCTGCTGCTGGCGCCGTCCTGCGGCGCGGCGTGGCACGCGTGAGCGCAAACGTCTTCATCCAGCCGTTCTGCGCCGCGCTCGTCGCAGGAGTCGTCGGCGCGCTCGCGGTTCGCTATCAGCTCAGTTCCTCGCTGCGCCTGGTCGCGGTTTGCCCGTGCATGGTCCTCGTGCCGGGGCCGCACGTCCTCAATGGCGCGCTCGACCTCATCAACGGCCGCATTCAGCTCGGTGCCGCTCGCCTGATCTATGCCGGGCTCATCATCGTGGCGATCACGACCGGACTGCTGCTGGGCCTGGTACTGCTCGGCGTCTCCCTGCCGGTCGATGCGCCCGGCCGAGCCGTTCCGCTGTGGCAGGACGTGATCGCCGCCGGCGTCGCCGTCGCGGCTTACAGCGTCTTCTTCTCCACGCCGCTGACCATGCTGCCGTGGCCGGTGGCCGTCGGCATGCTGGCGCACGCGCTGCGCTGGGCAGTGCTCACGCTGCTCGGCTTCGGTGCCGCGACGGGCGCCTTTGTCGCGTGTCTCGTCGTCGGGCTGGTGCTCACTCCGGTCGCGCGCCGCCGGCACATGCCGTTCGCGGCCATCGGCTTCGCCGCCGTAGTGTCGATGCTGCCGGGCGCCTATTTGTTCAGGATGGCGAGCGGCCTTGTGCAACTTGCCGGCGGCGCGACGACGACGTTGGAACTCATCGGCGCGACCATCGCTGACGGCATGACCGCCCTGATCATCGTCTTCGCGATGAGCTTCGGCCTCGTCACTCCGAAGCTCGTCATCGATTATCTGAGCGAACGATCCGCATCGGCAAAATCATAGCACCCGCCGCTCGCTTCACTCCGCGATCAGTTTCCCTGTTTTGTGGCTTTGTCTGTCAGTTTTTATTTGCAGCGGCGATGATAATTCGCAACAAGAGTCCGAGGGAGCAAAAGTCGCTTGAACTTGGAGTAATTCAAATGAGACTCAAAGCGCATCCTTTTCGAGCAACAGCAATTGCATGCTTATTGATCACGGTGTTTTGCAGTTCGAGCGCCCCGCAGCAGTCCCCGCAAGCATCAGCGCCGAGCAAGGACCTTCCCAAGATCTATCTCCCTGGTCTTGGTGACTTTATGGGAAAGATTCAAACCGACCATGCCAAACTCTGGCTCGCCGGCGAGGCACGCAACTGGGAGCTTGCGGAATACCAATTAGGCGAACTGAAGGAGGTGTTCTCCGACGTGCAAGATCTCGTGCCGCGCTACCAGAATATTCCAGTTGGCGACATGATCGACGCCATCATCACCGGCACGATCACCGATCTTGAAGG
>CBFGVM010000184.1:0-8239 GCA_965652015.1 uncultured Alphaproteobacteria bacterium | reverse complement strand
CGCGATCGAGGTTGGGAGGACTGCTCTTCATCGCTGCTCGTTGTGCGAGGGTTGCACCTCTGCCTCAAGCATTAGATGTGACCAAGTTGGGACACGTGTATGCACAATTAGAGAAATTGTCACTTTGACCTAGTAGGCTAATCGCACGCGCCGGTCGTGCGCAGATCCGGAACGAAAGCGGGATCGGATTCGAATGGATAGCTATCTCGCCATGATGGCATTTGCGGCGGCTGGCCTCGGCATCGCAGGGGTCCTGCTGTGGGTTTATTTTCCCCGGTGATCCGAGCGATCCTCATCGTTGGGCTCCGGCCAAGGACAACTGCGCGAACCCAGCTTCTTCAATCAGGCCTGAGCATCTCACCTGGGCGATGCAAATGCCCTAATGGCGGAGGATCGCGTCGCCAGCGCCTCATCGATCACGCGCAAAACCGAGCGGAGCGGCAATTCGTCGAGACACCGGCTGTAGCTCTCGAGATGGCCTTCGCAGCCGAGCTTCTCGCATGGCAGGCACGGCAGCGGGTTCTGCACCACCCACACATTCCCGCGGCGTTGTATCGTGCCGGCGGGATCCCAAGGCTCGGCCAGTCCACCCACCGGCCACGGCCCGATCAGCCGCGGGCTGGTGGGACCATACAGCGCCACCGTCGGGCAGCCGCTAGCGGCCGCGAGATGGGTCATCGACGTATCAGGCCCGATATAGACGGCCGCACCTTCGAGCAGGGCTGTCAGCCCGGCCCAATCCAGACGTCCGCGTACCCGCGTCACTGGAGGATCGGCTGGGCCCCATAGAGTATCAATGTAGGCTTGCTCGCTGGCGTCGCGCCCTTCGGTTGCGACCAGAGCAAGACCGCGCTCCGCGAGCCCGCGCACGAGGCCGCGCCAGCCGGCGTCGGTCCAACGCTTGTAGCGATAGAACGGACTGGGATGCACGACGGCATACGGCATCCGAGGGGCGAACTCCTCGGCGCCGCCACCCTGCGGACAGACGATATCCGGCGCCTGCTCAAGACCAAGCACGCTCGCGAGCCTCAAAAGCTGCGTGACGCGATGGCTCTCGGGGTTGGCGGCGACCGCAATGTGATGCGCGTAACGCTTCCACCATGCCCCGGTCTCGCCGGCATGAGGCACCAGTCCCACTCGACGAGGCGCCGCCATCAGAGCGAAAAAGGTGGGCCGGTCACCGGCTTGTGTCGAAACGGCGAGATCGTAGCTGCGCCACAGGCGCCGTACGAGGCGCGCCATCTCCGCAGCGGAAGGGCGATGCGAGGTCGTGATGACCTCGTCCACATCCGGATTACCGGCGAGCATCCCTTCGGTGCCGCGGAAGACCAAGGCGGTGACTGAGCTGCCCGTGAAGCCCGCTTTCAAGCTACGAACGAGCGGCGTGGTGAGCAGCACGTCGCCTAGCCGGCGCAACGTGATCACCAGGATGCGCGGGCGCTCGGGCAAATCGAGTCGCGTCGTCGCCAGGTCCGACGGCGCGGATGAGGTCTGCTCAAGGATCGCAGTCTTCACGCTGAAATGACCTATAGGACTTCTCCTCGAAGAGGCGCGATCCGGAGGCGAGATTGATCGCCTTTTTAAGCCGGGAGCGCTCGTCGTTGAGCCGGTATACGGCACGCGCCAGCTCGATGAACCGATCGCCAAAGTCGCCCCGCGCCTCGCAATCGCGGATGGCGTCCTCGACCTCCCAGAGCGTTGCATTCACCCGTTTGAGCTCGGCGCTGAGTTTGTCCAGCATCGCGCGATCCATCTCGCCAAGACGGACGGACCGCAAGGCTTTGAGCTCGCGGACCACGTTCTCCAGTTGGCCCGGGTTCTTGATACGCTCGGACTTTATTTCGAGGATAGTGATCTTGTCCATCAGTTCGCCGACCGAGATCGGCACCAGGATGTCTTGTGGCGGGGTGTCTTGCGAGGCGCTCATGGCTTCTGTTCGGCTTTGGCTGCAGCGTCTGCCGCGCGCAGCACCGTACCGCCGGTGATACCCACGCCGAAGACATAGAGCCAGCCCTGGCTAAAGTCGAATAAGTGCGAGTTGAACAAAGAGGACACGACGTTATAGGTCACCACGAGCAGTCCAAACCACGCGACCAGCGTGCCGCCGCGAAACAGGGCGAGGTGGGCCAACCACATCGCCACGACCGCGACGACGCCGACGAGCCCGAGCTCGATCCCCACCGCCAGGATCTGGCTATGCGGATTCGTGGTCATCAGCACGGGAGCCGTCTGCGCCGTCGCGTCGCGCCGGAATAGGGCAGGAATTGTCCCCGTTCCATGGCCGATGAGAGGCGCCTCGGTGAGGAATGCAACCGATTTCTTCCAGTATTCGAGCCGCAAGCCGACCGAAGTATTGACGTTACTGGCGCCATAGGCATGCGCCTCCTCCACGGTGGCGGAGACCCGATGGCGCAAATACGGCGATGACATCCAGACCGCCCCTGCCAGGACGCTGCCGATCACTGCGGCAGCAAGCGCGCCCCTCCACCCGAATTGCCGCACTCCGAACAGCACGAGCAGGGCGGCCACGACGACGAGAGTGGTGCGTGCCGTCGACACGTAGACGATGTTGGCGAGGAATGCCGCTGCGAGGAGAAGCAGGACCGGCACGAGTCGCGGGCGCGTACGCCAGAACTCGGCCGCCTGTCCAATGAGCGCGAAAGCGCAAATCGCGAACACCGCGCTTTGCAGGATGTAGTTCTTGACCGGCACACCCAGCTCCTTGCCGCGCCACGTCAGACCGGGCGTGAGCACAAGCGCCCACGAGACAATCAGCAGCGCGACAGAGGACGCAAGAAAACCGATGATCGCCCATCGCGCTTGACCGGAGCGGCGAAATTGCGCGAGCAGCAGCGGAATAAACAGCAGCTTGTGGAATCCGCTCAACCCCGCGATGCGCTCGCTCCAGCTCCCGTCGGCCCACAACATGCCGAGCGCGCCGAGCACCCAGACGAGCACCGGCAATCCGCCCGCGGCCGACAGCAGTTCGCGCCGTACCGAGGCGGCATCGAGGGTTGGAACGAGCGCAATGAGCCAAAGCACGATGAGGATGGCAGTGGCGGACGTGGACCACGGCAGTGACACGGCGACGGCGGTGACCAGCCCGTCGGCGATCTGCCCGAGCCGGGGAGCGCGAACCGCCTGTTTCACGACGGCTGATTCAAGACTGCGCTCGGACATGGCTGTCGTTTTGACGATGATTTCCGCCGCTATCGGCGATTTCGCGCAGCGCGGACAGTCCGCGTTGCGCACGCTCGCGGTCGCTTTGTAACACGCCCTCAAGCCGCGCATCATTGGCGGCCAATTGCGCGCGGTCGAGCTGGGCATGCCAGAGATGAATGACGCCCGTCGCGAAGCGCCCGTCCTTGCGACGCAGGCCGCAACGCAGCAGTCGGATCAGCAGATCGGAATCCTCGCGGCCCCAGCCGGTGAAGCTGGCGTCGAAGCCGTCGACGCGTTCGAGATCGCTGCGCCAGACGGCAAGATTGCAGGAGCGTGCGCCGCGCCAGCGTCGAGCTTGGAGCTTACGCAGCGGCCCCAACGGCAACCGCAGCAGCGCTGCCAACCGATTGACGCCGCCGCGCAAGCGCTGCCCGATCCAAGCGGATGCGCCCCATGTCTCTGGCTGCAGATGCTCGCGCAACACCGCCTCCGTCAGCGCGGCGGAGAGCAGGACTCGATTTCCGGTGACGAACCATCCCGGCTCGGCAAGTTTCCGATGCGTCGCAACGAAGTCGGGCGAGACGATGCAGTCGCCGTCGAGGAAGATGCAGTAATCGCCGCGACAGGCGAGTATGGCACGGTTGCGGATTTCGGCGGCGCGAAAGCCGCAATTCAGCTGCCAGACGTGACTGAGCTGAACACCGAGACGCGTTCGCCAGCGCTCCACCACCGCCGCCGTCATGGCACGGGAGCCGTCATCCGCGATCACAACTTCGAATCCACGGTCGCTCTGGCGCGACAATGCCGACAACACCGCCTCGAGTGCGTCCTCGCGATTGTAGGTCGTGACGATCACGGAGATGAGATCAGGCACGTCGGCTCCAGCTTTCGTCCTGCATGTCCTGCCCCGCTGTGATAGCGTGCGCCGCCGTCCGGCTCAATAACGAGGCAACATGCAAAGAATATCGGCCTATATCCTTGCCCTTAATGAGGCCGAAAAAATCGCGGACGCCGTCTCGAGCGTGTTGTGGGCCGACGAAATCGTTGTCGCCGATTCCGGCAGCAGCGACGGCACCGTCGAGATCGCGCAAAGTCTCGGCGCCCGCGTGGTACAGCTTCCCTTCCATGGCTTTGGCGACTTGCGAAATCGCGCCATTGCGGAATGCCGGTACGAGTGGATCTTCAGCCTCGATTCGGACGAGCGCTGCACCGCCGAAGTTCGCGACGAAATTCTTGCTGTGCTCTCGTCGCCGACGCCCGCGCATGACGCCTACCTCGTGCCGCGCCGCAACTACATGATGGGACGATGGATCAAGGGTTCCGGGTGGTATCCGAATTTTCGCCAGCCGCAGCTCTTCCGCAAGGGCACCATGCGGTATGCCGATGACCTCGTGCACGAAGGCTACGAACTCTTGACGCAACGACCGCTAGGACGACTACACGGCGCCATCTGGCAGCTTCCGTTTCGGAATCTCGAGGAGGTGATCAACAAGATGAACCGCTACTCCTCCCTCGGGGCGCAAAAACTTTCAGGAAAGCGCGTCTCGATGGGAGGCGCACTTGGGCACGGTCTGTGGGCTTTCTTAAAGCACTACCTGTTCAAGCAGGGCTACCGCGACGGCTGGGCGGGTTTTGTCATTGCGTTGGGAAATTTCGAGGGAACGTTTTATCGCTACGCCAAGCGTTATGAGCAGATGAAAGCGTGGTCGGCGCCGCCAACTGCGCCGCTGCTGCGGCCCCCCGCAACAGCGGATGCTGGTCCGGCTCCAGCGGAGCGCGAGACCCAGCAGCTTTGACCCCACGCCGCGGCCCAAACAGATCGGAGCTAGGAGACGATCCGCTCCCGCAGCCGTCGCCGCACCGCCCGTGACGCGTTGCGCGCCACACGGAAAGGCAGACCGAGATAATACTTGCGCACGATCTCCCAGCGGTCGCGCGGCGCCACGCTATTCGCCGAATCACCCGGAACGTACCAGCCGTTGTTCTCGAAACGGCGGATCAGGCGGTAGCCAGCGGCCAGCAGGAACCGGTGCTTCTTGAGATTGCCCACAAAATCTTCGACCAATACCAGGCGCGGTCGCCAACGCGCGAAGTCAAATCCGCTGAGCACCTCGAGTTCGTGACCCTCGACATCGACCGACAGGAAATCGAACCCGACCGGCGCGCGGGCCTCGGTCAGAATGTCGTCGAGCGTCCTCACCGGTACCTCGATGATTCGCTCCGGCCGCACACCCGGTGCCATTCGGTCGCGATCGAGCCCCGACAATGCGCCGGCAACATGCAGCTGCATGCGCCGACCCGCATTCTTCGGCGACGAGCAAGCCACTGCAAACACCTTGGCCGAGCGCGCACGGCAGAGATCGTCGGCAAGGTCGGGCTGCGGCTCGATGAGGACGCCGGTCCAACCGTGCTGCTCCAGATGCCAGGTCTGCGATTCCTGCTGCGGCCGATTGGCGCCGACCTCGACAAAGAAGCCCGACTGCGCGCCGCCGAAAAATTCCCGCACAAGCTTCTGTTCGCGCCGCTCGGGCAACGTCATGCGCACAGCTCCGTGCGGTCTCAAGAGCCCCTAACCGGCAGGCACACGCGATCGACGGACGATCTTAGACGTGCTGAAACCGGGCATGAGATCGATGAGGATCACCTCGCCCCCGTCGCTTTCCACGAGGTCGTGTCCCACCACCTCCTCGCGGCGGTAGTCGCCACCTTTGGCCAGGACCTTGGGACGCACGCGCCGGATCAGTTCAAGCGGCGTATCCTGATCGAAGACGACGACGAGATCGACTGCCTCGAGCGCTGCCAGCACTTCCGCCCGCGCGTGCACCTCCTGAAGTGGCCTGTCCTCGCCCTTCAAACGTCTCACCGAGGCGTCGCTGTTAAGACCCACGATCAGCCGGTCGCAGGCGGCGCGCGCTTCGGACAAGAGCTTGATATGGCCAGGGTGCAGCAGATCGAAGCAGCCATTGGTGAAGCCGATGCGCAGGTCCCGCCATTCAGCGAGTCGCTCGTCGAGCACCGACCAATCGAAAATGACCTTCTCCTCGGGGGCGAGCGAAGCGGTGGGAAGAATGCGCGAGCGCAGCTCCGCCGCCGAGACCGTAGCGGTGCCGCGCTTGCCGACCACCACTGCCGCAGCCGCATTGGCCGCACGCACGGCAGGTTCATAGCCCGCCTTGGTCGCCAGCAGCACCGCGAGCGCTGCAACCACGGTATCGCCCGCGCCAGACGTGTCCCTCAGCTTGACAGGGTAGGCGGGCACATGAACCGCGGCGCCGTCTGCCGGCACCAGGATCAAGCCGGCGTCGCTCAGGGAAACGACGACAGCTTCGGTTCCCAACAGGCGATTCAATTGCGATGCCGCCGCGATCACGTCCGCGTCGGAATCGGCGCGCTGGCGCGTGGCTTCCGAGAGTTCCTTGCGGTTCGGCTTGATCACTGTCGCGCCCCGATAAACGGAATAGTCGACTGCTTTCGGGTCGACGATTATCGGTATTCCCGCCTTTCTCGCTGCATCGATGACCTCCCGAATGACGCGCGATGTCAGCGTGCCCTTGGCATAATCGGACAAGACGATGCTCGCCGCGCGCGGCAAAGCCGCCAGCGTGCGATCGATCAGAGCTTTCTCGGTCTTGGCGTTGAGCGCTTCCGCCAACTCCCAGTCCGCCCGCAACAGATGGGTGGAATGATGCTCGGAGACGAAACGAACCTTGCGGGTGGTCGGACGCCCTGCATCGACGACAAGATGGGGCTCGATCAAGGGCTCAGCGGCCAGCGCCCGCATCAGCGTGCGGCTGGCTTCATCCTCTCCCACGACCCCGAGGAAAATGCAGCGCGCACCGAGCGCCGCAATATTGCGCGCAACGTTGCCGGCCCCACCGACCGTGAGCTCGTTGCGTTTCACTGCGAGAATCGGAGCAGGTGCCTCGGGCGAAATGCGGGATACTTCGCCGTAGACGAAGTCGTCGAGCATCAAATCTCCAACGCAGACGATGGTCTGCTCGGAAATGAGCTTGAGCGCGTCTTCGAAATGGAACATGGCACTATCGCTGGATACCCGCCGGTGCGGCGACCTTCATCGGTACCGGTCGGGCTGATTCAGAAACAGGGTAACATAGCGATACACCCCCTCCTCGAGCGGGGTGAAGCCGCCGTTGTAGCCTGCCCGGCGCAGATTTTCGACCTTGGCTTCGGTGAAATATTGATACTGCTCGCGGATCGCCGAAGGCATATCGATGTATTCGATGTGCGGCTCTCGCCCGAGTGCGCGGAACATGGCGGTGATCAGATCGCGAAAGCTGCGTGCCCTGCCCGTGCCGACATTGAAGATGCCCGAAACCGAGGGCGTGTCGAGGAGCCAACGCATGACCGACACCGCATCATCGACATAGACGAAGTCGCGTTTCTGTTCGCCATCGCCGACGCCGTCCCGGTGGGATTTGAACAAACGCACTGGCTTGCCCCCTTTCGCCTCATCGAAGCGCTTCGCGGCCAAGCTCATCATTTCACCCTTATGATATTCATTCGGGCCGAACACGTTGAAGAACTTGAGCCCTACCCATTGTGGGGGAAGCTTCGCCCCGTTTGCGAAGCGGTCGGCTAAGGCGAGATCGAACAGATGCTTGCTGAATCCGTAGAGATTCATGGGCTTGAGCCGCTGCAACGCAGCGACCGACCAATCGTCATCGAAGCCCGCAGCCCCGTCGCCATAGGTTGCGGCCGAAGAGGCATAGATGAAGGGCGTGCGCGTTGCCGTGCACCAATCCAGAAGTTTGAGGGAAAGACGAAAATTAGTGGCGAGCACCACATCTGCGTCGTTAGCGGTGGTGTCCGAGATGGCGCCGAGGTGGATGACCGCGTCGAGCTTGCGGCGATCCAGCCAGCCGATCAGCTCGTCCGGCGGCACCACATCAGCGAGCTGGCGCTTGCCGAGATTGCGCCACTTTCCGGCGTCGCCGAATGCGTCGTTGACCACGATGTCGGTTCCACCGGGCTCGTTTAGTCGGGCTATCTGATTGGACCGGATGAAGGCGGCTCGTCCGGTGACGAAGGTCTGCCGCGAGGCGGAGGTTCGTCCGCA
>CBFGVM010000183.1:0-8278 GCA_965652015.1 uncultured Alphaproteobacteria bacterium | reverse complement strand
CGCGAGGGTGGCAAAACCGTCGGAGCCGGCGTGGTGGTGACCATCACAGAGTGACCGCGGACGCATCCCGGGCAGTAGATCTGCCTCTGATGTCCGCAAGGCGCTATCGGAGAAAGCATGAACGGCCAGAACATTCGCATCCGGCTCAAGGCGTTCGATCACCGCATCCTCGATGCGTCGACGCGTGAAATCGTGGCGACCGCCAAGCGCACGGGCGCGCAGGTACGGGGTCCGATTCCGCTGCCGACGAAAATCGAGAAATTCACGGTGAACCGTTCGCCCCACATCGACAAGAAAAGCCGCGAGCAATTCGAGATGCGGACGCATAAGCGCCTGCTCGATATCGTCGATCCCACGCCGCAGACCGTGGACGCGTTAATGAAGCTCGATCTCGCCGCCGGCGTGGACGTCGAGATCAAGCTCTGAGCGGAACGGACCGCAGAAAACTAGGACAACAAGCCATGCGTTCCGGGGTAATCGCACAGAAAATCGGAATGACCCGCGTCTTTACGGAGGCGGGCGAGCATGTGCCGGTCACGGTGCTGCGGCTCGCCAATTGTCAGGTTGTCGCTCACCGCACCAAGGAAAAGAACGGCTATGTAGCGCTGCAGCTTGGCGCCGGCACCCGCAAGCCGAAGAACCTGACCAAAGCCACTCGCGGCCATTTCGCCGTTGCCAAGGTCGAACCCAAACGCAAGCTCGCCGAGTTTCGCGTGAACGAAGGCGAACTGATCCCGGTGGGTGCCGAGATCACTGCGGACCACTTTGTGGTCGGCCAATTTGTCGACGTGACCGGCACCTCGATCGGTAAAGGCTTTGCGGGCGGCATGAAGCGCTGGAACTTCGGCGGGCTGCGCGCCTCGCATGGTGTGTCCATCTCCCATCGTTCGATCGGTTCGACCGGCGGCCGTCAGGATCCGGGCAAGACCTTCAAGAATAAGAAAATGCCGGGTCACATGGGGGTCGAGCGGGTCACCACGCTCAATCTCAAGGTGGTGCAGACCGACGCCGAGCGCGGGCTGATCTTGGTTGAGGGCGCGGTGCCGGGCGCCAAGGGCGGTTGGATCACGCTGCGGGACGCAGTGAAGAAAAAGCTGCCGAAGGAGGCTCCAAAGCCCGGCAAATTCCGTCTGCCGGAGGCGGCAATCTCCGCAGCCACGGCCGAAGCAGCCGACCAAGGCATGGCCGGCGAGAGCGGGAGTGCATGACATGGAACTCAAGGTCGTGTCGCTCGATGGCAAGGCGGCGGGTTCGGTCGACGTACCGGACGCGATCTTTGGCCTCGAGCCCAGAGCAGACATCTTGCATCGTTGCGTGCGCTGGCAACTCGCCAAGCGCCAGCGCGGCACCCACGACGTCAAGAACCGTAGCGAAATCAACCGTACCGGGAAGAAAATGTACCGGCAAAAGGGCACCGGCTCGGCACGCCACGGCCCCGCCAGGGTCAATCTCTTCCGCGGTGGCGGGCGCTCGTTCGGACCGACCCCGCGGAGCCACGCCATCGATCTGCCGAAGAAAGTGCGCGCGCTCGCGCTCAGGCATGCGCTCTCTGCCAAGGCCAAGGACGGCGGTCTCATCGTGCTCGACAAGGCGACCGTCAAAGATGGCAAGACCGGTATGCTGCGGAAAAACTTCGCCAAGCTCGGGCTCACGAGCGCGCTCATCATCGACGGCGCGCAAATCGAGGCGAGTTTCGCGCTTGCCGCCCGCAACATCCCGAACATCGACGTACTGCCGGTGCAGGGTATCAACGTCTACGACATCTTGCGGCGACACAGGCTCGTGCTGACCAAGTCCGCGCTGGAAGCGTTGGAGGCGCGCTTCAAATGAGCACGACCGATCCGCGCCATTACGATGTGATCATCTCGCCCGTCATCACCGAGAAAGCAACGCTTGCCTCGGAGCGCAACCAGGTGATGTTCAAAGTCGCCCGGCACGCGACCAAGCCGCAGATCAAGGAAGCGGTCGAGAAGTTGTTCGACGTGAAGGTCAAGAGCGTCAACACCCACCTTCGTAAAGGCAAGGTGAAGGCTTTCAAAGGGACGGTGGGCGAGCAGTCGCAAGTCAAGCGTGCGATCGTCACCCTCGAAGAGGGCCACACGATCGACGTGACAACGGGTCTGTGAGGAAGCGGCGCAATGGCACTCAAATCCTACAACCCGGTGACACCGAGCCAGCGCCAGCTGGTGCTGGTCAACCGCTCGGGCCTCCATCACGGCGCACCGGTGAAGAAGCTGACCGAAGGCAAGACCGCAAGCGGCGGACGCAACAACAGCGGCCGCATCACCGTGCGCTTTCGCGGCGGCGGTCACAAGAAGGCGTACCGCAAGATCGATTTCAAGCGCCGCAAATTCGATGTACCGGCGAGCGTCGAGCGGATCGAATACGATCCCAACCGCACCGCCTTCATCGCATTGATCAAATACGAGGACGGCGAGCTCGCCTATATCTTGGCGCCGCAGCGGCTCGCGCCGGGCGACACCGTCGTCTCCGGCGAGCACGCGGACGTGAAGCCGGGCAATGCCATGCCGATCGGCAACGTGCCGATCGGCACCATCGTGCACAATGTCGAAATCAAGGTCGGAAAGGGCGGGCAGATTGCGCGCTCGGCCGGCGCCTATGCTCAGATCGTCGGCCGCGACGGCCAATACGTCATCTTGCGTCTCAACTCGGCCGAGCAGCGTTTGGTGCACGGCCGCTGCATGGCGACGATCGGCGCGGTGTCCAATCCGGACAATATGAACGTTTCGATCGGCAAGGCTGGACGCAAGCGCTGGATGGGCCGCATGCCGCACAATCGCGGCGTGTCGATGAACCCGATCGATCATCCGCATGGCGGCGGCGAGGGCCGCACTTCGGGCGGTCGACATCCGGTGACGCCGTGGGGCTTTCCCACCAAGGGCAAGAAGACCCGCCGGAACAAGTCCACCAACAAATTCATCATCATGAGCCGCCACGCGCGGAAGAAGTAGACGAGGACTGCATCATGGCGCGTTCGGTTTGGAAAGGTCCGTTCGTCGACGGCTATCTGCTCAAGAAGGCGGAGGCATCGCGCGCGTCGGGCCGCCACGAGATGATCAGAATCTGGAGCCGGCGTTCGACCATCCTGCCGCAGTTCGTCGGACTCACCTTCGGCGTCTATAACGGCCAGAAGCATATTCCGGTGCTGGTGACCGAAGAAATGGTCGGTCACAAGTTCGGGGAGTTCGCGCCGACGCGGGTGTTCTACGGCCATTCATCGGACCGCAAGGCGAAACGTGCGGCGGGTCCTGTGGCGCCGGGAGCGGCAGCGGCACCGGCCGCAGCCGCCGCGACGCCAGGTGGCGGCCCGGCAGGCTAAGGGGACGAAGATGGGTAAGAAGGAACGGCCACGCACGCTTGCCGACAACGAGGCGAAAGCGGTCGCCCGCATCCTGCGGGTGAGCCCGCAGAAGCTCAACCTCGTGGCGCAACTCATCCGCGGCAAGAAGGTGGCGACCGCCTTGGCCGATCTCGAATTCTCGCGCAAGCGCATCGCGCGCGACGTGCGCAAGTGCCTGGAATCGGCGATTGCCAATGCCGAAAACAATCACGAACTCGACGTCGACGATCTCGTCGTCGCCGAGGCGCATGTCGGCAAAGCCATCGTAATGAAGCGCTTTCACCCTCGCGGCCGCGGCCGCATCGGCCGGATCTTAAAGCCCTTCGCCAACCTGACGATCGTGGTGCGCGAGGTCGAGACTGCGGCTTCATAAGAGGTAACCCATGGGTCAGAAGGTCAATCCACTCGGCTTGCGGCTCGGCATCAACCGGACCTGGGACTCGCGCTGGTATTCGGGCAAGAACGAATACAGCCAGTTGTTGCACGAGGATATGAAGATCCGCGAGGAGCTGATGAAGGATCTCAAACAGGCCGCGGTGTCGAAGATCATTATCGAGCGGCCGCACAAGAAATGTCGCGTCACCGTTCACTCCGCGCGGCCGGGCGTCGTCATCGGCAAGAAGGGCGCCGATATCGAGAAGCTTCGGCGAAAAGTCGCCAAGCTCACCAAGTCCGACGTCGTCATCAACATCGTCGAGATTCGGAAGCCCGAGCTCGATGCTCAACTCGTCGCCGAATCGATCGCCCAGCAGTTGGAGCGCCGCGTGGCGTTTCGCCGTGCCATGAAACGCGCGGTGCAGTCGGCGATGCGGCTGGGCGCCGGCGGTATCCGCATCAACTGTTCGGGACGCCTGGGCGGTGCCGAGATCGCGCGCATGGAATGGTATCGCGAGGGCCGCGTGCCGCTACACACGCTGCGCGCCGATGTCGATTACGGCGTCGCCACGGCGTTCACCACCTATGGCACCTGCGGCGTAAAGGTCTGGATCTTCAAGGGCGAGATCATGGAGCACGATCCGATGGCGCAGGACAAGAAGATGGCGGAAGGCGATACCGGGCGTCCGCGCCGCGATGTCGCGTAAGCGGTCGGGAGCAAGGGATAAGAAAGGCGAAGAGCCATGCTGCAACCGATGCGCACCAAATTTCGCAAGGCGCACAAGGGCCGCATCAAGGGGATCGCGACCTCGGGCGTCGAGTTGGCATTCGGCCAGTTCGGACTCAAGGCGTTGGAGCCGGAGCGCGTCACGGCACGCCAGATCGAAGCCGCTCGCCGCGCGCTCACTCGCCATATGAAGCGGGCGGGCCGGGTATGGATTCGGGTTTATCCGGACGTGCCGGTCTCGAAGAAGCCGCTGGAAGTGCGCATGGGCTCGGGCAAGGGAGCGCCCGAGCTGTGGGTGACTCGCGTCAAGCCGGGGCGAATCCTGTTCGAGGTCGACGGCGTGTCGGTGGCGGTCGCGCGCGAGGCGCTTGGGCTCGCCGCCGCCAAGCTGCCGATCAAGACGCGTTTCATCGAGCGTATCGCGGAATAGGTCGAGCGTAACCATGAAGCCGGATGATCTTCGTGCCATGACCGTCGACCAGCTGGACGACGAGGTTCTCAAGCTCAAGAAGGAGCGCTTCAACCTGCGCTTTCAGCGGGCGACGGGGCAGCTCGAGAACACCGCTCGGGTACGGCAGGTTCGCCGTGATATCGCACGCATCAAGACCATCGCGGCGGAGAAACGGTCTGGCCGGCCGGCGCCCGCGCCAGCGTCCGCGCCGCGGCAAAAGCCAGCAGCCAAGCCGAAGCGCGCCACGCGCTCGAAAGCCAAGCCGGAGTAGTCAGAGATGCCGAAGCGCATGCTCCAGGGCGTCGTGGTGAGCGACAAACAGGACAAGACCGTGGTGGTGCGGGTCGAGCGCCGCTTCACGCATCCGGTGATGAAGAAGACGGTGCGGCGGACGAAGAAATATTACGCCCACGACGAGACCAACGAATACCACGTGGACGATATCGTCTGGATCGAGGAGCGCCGGCCATTGTCCAAGCTCAAGCGCTGGCAGGTGGTTCGAGGCGAGAAGAAGAAGGTCGTGTGAGCGCAACAGGCGCGGGAAAGGCGAGGCGGCATCATGATCCAGATGCAGACCAATCTCGACGTGGCGGACAATTCCGGCGCGCGCCGTGTCATGTGCATCAAGGTGCTCGGTGGATCGAAGCGCAAATATGCCACGATCGGCGACGTGATCGTCGTGTCCGTGAAAGAGGCCATACCGCGCGGCCGTGTGAAGAAGGGTGAGGTCATGAAGGCGGTGGTGGTTCGAATCTCGAAGGATATCAAACGTCCCGATGGCTCCGTCATTCGCTTCGACCGCAACGCGGCGGTGCTGATCAACCCGCAGATGGAACCGGTAGGTACTCGCATCTTCGGACCGGTGCCGCGCGAGCTTCGCGCCAAGAACCACATGAAGATCATCTCGCTCGCGCCGGAGGTGCTGTAATGGCGGCGAAGATCCGAAAGGGCGACAAGGTGATCGTGCTGGTCGGCCGCGACAAGGGCCGTACCGGCGAAGTGATCGAGGTGCGTCCCGATGAGGGACGCGCTCTGGTACGCGGGGTCAATATGGTCAAGCGTCACCAGAAGCAGAGTGCACAGCACGAGGGCGGCATCATTTCCAAAGAGGGCGCGGTGCATCTGTCCAATCTTGCGCTGGCCGATCCCAAGGATGGCAAGCCGACCCGCGTCGGCTTCAAGTTCGTGGGCACAGGAGAGAACCGCCGCAAGGTGCGGGTGGCCAAGCGGTCGGGAGTCGAGATCGATGGCTGATACCGAAACCAAAGCGAAAGCTGAGACGCAGGCGGCAGCGGGCAAGCCCCCGCGCCCAGAGAAGACCGATAAGCCGCAGCAGGCCCAGAAGGGGCAGAAGCCCGAGAAGGGCGATAAACCTGCAAAGGGCGACGCGGCGCCCCGGCCGCCCAAGGCGAGAAAGCCGGAGGAGCGCGTTACTCCGCGGCTGAGGACCCATTTCGACGAGGTCGTTCGCAAGAAGCTGTCCGATCAGTTCGGCTACAAAAATCGCATGCAGGTGCCGGTGATCGAGAAGGTCGTGATCAACATGGGTATCGGCGAGGGCGTCAACGATCGCAAAAAGGTCGAAGCCGCCGCCAACGATCTCAGTTTAATTACCGGCCAGAAGGCAGTGATCACCAAGGCCAGAAAGTCGATTGCTACCTTCAAAGTACGCGACGGCCAGCCGATCGGCTGCAAGGTGACGCTGCGCAAGACTCGCATGTACGAGTTCGTTGATCGGCTGATCAATATCGCGCTGCCGCGCGTGCGCGATTTCCGCGGTCTGTCGCCGAAGAGCTTCGACGGAGGAGGCAATTACACGATCGGCATCAAGGAGCACATCATCTTTCCCGAGATCGACTACGACAAAGTGGCCGATGTCTGGGGGATGGACATTACCGTGTGTACCAGCGCCAAAACCGACGACGAGGCGCGAGCGCTATTGAGCGCGTTCAATTTTCCGTTCCGGCAGTGAGGATGGTCCGCAACCGCGGAAAGCCAGGAGACATTGATGGCTAAGAAGAGTGCAATCGAGAAGAACAGCAGGCGGCGCAAGCTCAGCAAGAAATATTCCGGCCGCCGCGCCCGGCTCAAGGCCATTGCTCGCGACAAGAGCAAACCGATGGAGGAGCGGTTCGCGGCAACGCTGAAGCTTGCGGAACTACCGCGCAATTCTTCGGGGACCCGGATTCGCAATCGTTGCGAGATATCGGGCCGGCCACGCGGCTTCTACCGCAAGCACCGGCTGTCGCGCATCGCGCTTCGGGATCTCGGCTCCAAGGGGCTGATCCCCGGGCTGGTCAAGTCGAGCTGGTAAGGAGGGCGGGGCGATGGCCATGAACGATCCGCTCGGCGACATGATCGCTCGCATTTACAACGCGCAAATGCGCAATAAATCGAAGGTGTCGATACCGTCCTCACGATTGCGGGTGAGCGTCCTCGACGTGCTCAAAGCCGAGGGATTCATTCGCGGCTACGCGGCAGTCGAGCATTCGAACGGGCGCAAGGAGCTCGAAGTCGAGCTGAAATATTTCGACGGCGAGCCGGTAATCCGCGAGATTGCGCGGGTGTCCAAACCAGGACGGCGGGTCTATGCATCGGTCAAGGCTCTCCCGCGAGTGAACAACGGATTGGGAGTTGCAATCCTGTCGACGCCAAAGGGCGTGATGGCCGATCATGACGCGCGCGATCACAACGTGGGCGGAGAGATCCTCTGCACGGTATTTTGATCGGGCCAACACACAACCATAGAGCCATTGTTGCAGACGCAGCCCAACGGAACCTAGTCATGTCCCGTGTCGGAAAGAAACCCGTTGCAATTCCATCCGGCGTCACCGCCAGTGTGGAGGGCCAAACCGTCAAGCTTAAGGGCCCCAAGGGCGCGTTTTCGCTCGCGTTGCACAGCGATGTCGCGGCCACGGTGCACGGCAGCGAAGTCAAGATCGATCCGCGCGACGAGACCAAACGCGCTCGTGCGATGTGGGGAACCTACCGATCGCTGCTCGCCAATGCGATGACCGGCATCACCAAGGGCTTCGAGCGGCGGCTCGAGATCACCGGCGTTGGTTATCGCGCCGCTGTGCAGGGCAAGAACCTGCAGGTCCAGCTCGGCTATAGCCACGACATCGTCTATCCCATCCCGGAAGGCATCACGATCACAGTGCCAAGGCCGACCGAGATTGTGATCGCCGGCATCGATGAGCAGAAAGTCGGCCACGTTGCCGCCGAAATCCGCGCATTCCGCAAGCCCGAGCCCTACAAGGGAAAGGGCGTCAAATACGCGGGCGAGTACATCTTCCGCAAGGAAGGCACGAAGAAGTGATGAGGATGCACGATGGCGACGGTCGCTGATCGAACCTTGCGCCGC
>CBFGVM010000182.1:0-8283 GCA_965652015.1 uncultured Alphaproteobacteria bacterium | reverse complement strand
CCCGAACCGGCCGAACCCCACGGACCCAGGAGATGCGGCGGACCTGAGCATTCCGCAGGGTTATCAAGATGATAGGCGATGTCACATAGCCTCGCTGGCCCGGATCCTCACCGAGCCAGGAGCTTCATTCCACCGCATGGCGCAACCTAGCGCAACCGCCTCGGAAATCAACAAATTAGGTTGTGGATAAGGAAGAGAATTTGGTCAGCCTAAACGGCCCGCGGGGCCGCGGACCCGTCTTTTCCGGGCCACCGATCTCGTGTTTACCTGAGATTCGCATTTAACGGAGCCAAGTCGGCCAACGCCCACTTGGATGTGGAGTGAGGCAGCCCGGGACCACGGTTGGTGATCATGGATTCCGGGCCCGTGGCTTCCCCCGCCCCTCAGAAAATATGACGCTGAAGGAACTACTGCTGTTCGTCACGCTGAGCCGAGGAAGCGCCGGATGGTTTCGATGAATTTGGCCACCGAAATCGGCTTCGAGAGATAGGCCTCGCAACCGCCTTCGCGGATGCGCTCTTCATCGCCCTTCATTGCAAAAGCGGTCACCGCGACGACCGGAATGGCCTTGAGCTCGGGATCTTCCTTGAGCCATTTGGTCACCTCGAGCCCGGAAACCTCCGGCAGCTGAATGTCCATCAGGATCAAGTCGGGGCGGTGCTTGCGGGCGAGATCGAGCGCCTCGATGCCGTTGCGCGTGGCAACGGTATTATAGCCGTGGGCCTCCAAAAGATCGTGGAAGAGCTTCATGTTGAGCTCGTTGTCCTCCACGATCATCACGGTCTTCGCCATTGCCAGGCTTCCGAGGTCAAGCGCCCTCGCGCTGATTCCATCTCGCCATAACCGCTCTAGTGCCGAGACGTTACGGAAACGCAAACACTGCGGCCAAGCGTATTTCAGGCCGGCGCAGCCGGCGCCACGTCCATAGTGCGGCGGCTGAGCGCGATATTGAAGGTGTAGCCGCCGAACAGGTCGACCAGGGTGATGAAGATGAGCAGCATGGCCGCCTCCCAGCGCGGCGCGGTGCCGATCAAATGCGGCTTTCCGAAAACGACGATCAACACGACAGCGAGCGGCACCAGCGAGGCCATTCCGTCCACCACGCCGATGAAGCGGCCGGTCGCCGAAGGCAAGGCGAAGGGAATCGAGGTGAGCTGAAACGTGAGATAGATCGCGGCGAGCCACGCCATGTTGAAGCCCAGCCGCTCCACGGTGAACACGCCCAGCGGCGCTTCCAAGCCTAACGATCCCGCGAACCAAAAAAAGTACACCTCCCATACCGCCAGCCCCAATGCGAAAAGGACGCTCAGCCCGGCAACGGATAGACGGCGCATGCTCGCCTCCTTCAGAACATTCACAGCAATTCCGATTGGGTTGACGCGGTGTCATTCCGGGGCCCGAGCGCAGCAAGGGAACCCAGAATGACAGCCCGATGAATCCCCAACTTTAGCGTCCCTCACCTACCCGAGATGCCGGGCGCGCGTCGAGGGACTTGATCTCGCCTCTGCCAGCTGGCGTGTATGCCGGGCTTGATTCGCAGGCTGCATGAGAGCGTTCTCAGCGCCACGCCCGCGTTCTCCGGAGACGGTGATGGCGCAACAAAGCCGATCGGCGACCCGTCAGGACCGGCACGCAGCCGAAGCGCTCGCCGTTGCCGCGCTCGGCTTCATCGCCGGCGAGCCCAAGCGGTTGGGCCGCTTCCTGGCGATGACCGGTATCGGTCCCGACTCCATCCGCGCGGCCGCCCGCGAGCCCCAATTTCTTCTCGGCGTGCTCGATCATCTCGTCGCCCATGAGCCGCTGCTGCTTGCCTTTGCCGCGGAAAACGCAATTCCCCCGAACGCGGTGATCAACGCGCGTGATACCATCGCCGAGAGCCGTTGGGAGCGCGACACGCCCTGAGCCGTTGGAATAGCGCTGAGCGACGGCGCGACAGGCGGGAGGACGATGCCAGGCTTCTGCCGCGATTGCCGCCGCGACGTGCCGGAGCAAGCGGTGCGCTGCTCCGCTTGTGGCTCGCCGCGCCTGTTGCGCCATCCCGAGATCGACACGCTGGCGATCGCCCACGTCGACTGCGACGCCTTTTACGCCACCATCGAGAAGCGCGACGATCCCACGCTCGCCGACAAGCCAGTGATCGTAGGCGGGCGCCAGCGCGGCGTCGTGCTCACCGCCTGCTACGTCGCACGCACGTTCGGCGTGCGCTCCGCGATGCCGATGTTCGAGGCGCGGCGGCTCTGCCCGCACGCCACCGTGGTACGGCCGGACATGGAGAAATACGCCCGCGTCGGACGGCTGGTGCGCGAACTCATGTTCAAGCTCACGCCGCTGGTCGAGCCAGTGTCGATCGATGAGGCATTCATGGATCTGTCCGGAACCGCGCGCCTGCATGGCATGTCGCCCGCCAAGGCGCTCGCGGTTTTTGCGGGCGACGTCGAGCGTGCGCTCGGCATCACCGTGTCGATCGGACTCTCGTCCAACAAATTTCTGGCCAAGATCGCCTCCGATCTCGACAAACCGCGCGGGTTTGCTGTGCTCGGCGGCCGCGAAGCTGCCGCGTTCCTGGCCTCCCGGCCGGTGACGCTGATCTTCGGGGTCGGAAAAATCGCACAGCAACGCCTGGCGCGCGACGGTCTGCACACCATCGGCGATCTGCAGCGCGCCGGCGAGCGCGAGTTGCGGCGCCGCCACGGCGCCGAGGGCGCGCGGCTGTTTCGTTTGGCGCACGGTCTCGACGACCGGCCGGTCCACGCCGAGCGTGAGGCCAAAAGCATCTCGGCGGAAACCACTTTCGATCACGACATCGCCGATTTCCGTCCGTTGGAGCTGCGGCTGTGGCGTCTTTCGGAAAAAGTCTCGTCTCGCCTCAAGGCCAATGCGCTTGCCGGTTCGACGGTAACGCTCAAGCTCAAGACCGCCGATTTCCGCATCCGAACGCGTGCACAGTCGCTCGGTCATCCGACCCAGCTCGCGTCACGGATTTTCGCGGTCGGGCGCGAACTGCTGGCGCGCGAAACCGACGGCACGATGTTTCGGCTCATCGGCATCGGGCTCTCGGGGTTGTGTGATGCCGACGGCGCCGATTTCGCCGACCTTATCGATCGCCGCAACGCCGAGGCCGAGCAGGCAATCGACCGGCTGCGGCAGCGCTTCGGCGATGAAGCGGTGGTCAAGGGCCTTGCGCTCGAGGGCGAGGAAGACGAATGAGCTGACCGCTGGACGAATGCGGCGCGGCTGGTGTTAGACTCCGAGCAAATCGGACTAACCGGGAGGAACGACGATGCGATCAATGCGCACCCTCATGACCGCCACGCTCGCCAGCGCGGCGATGTTCGGCACCGTTAGCGCTGCGGCCCAGACGCCGTTGAAGGTAATGGTTTTTCCTGGTCTGTCGAACCTCCCGATCTTTGCAGCCCAACACAAAGAGCTGTTCGCCAAGCAGGGCCTCGCCATCGAACTCCTCAACACGCCGAACTCCGACGTGCTGCGCGACGGGCTTGCCAAAGGTGACCATCAGATCGCCCATGCCGCGGTCGACAACGCCGTGGCGATGGTCGAGCTTGCCAAGGCCGACGTCGTGATCGTGACCGGCGGCGATAACGGCTTCAACCGCATCTTCGTTCAGCCGGAGATCAACGGTTATGCCGATCTTCGCGGAAAGGCGGTCGTAGTCGACGCCCCGAACACCGCCTACGCGCTGCTGCTCTACAAGGTTCTCAAGGACCACGGTCTCAACAAGGGCGATTACACGGTCAGGCCGGTCGGCGGCACCACCGCGCGGCTTGAGGCCATGACCAAGGACAAGGCCAACGCGGCGGCGGCCGTGCTCAATCCGCCCTTTGCATTCCGTGCCAGAGAGGCCGGCTTGAAAGACATGGGCCCGGCGGCCAGCGCGATCGGCGCCTACCAGGCCGGCGGCGCCTTCGTCATGCGCGATTGGGCGAAAGCCAACAGCGATACGCTCGTGCGCTACATCAAAGCTTACATCGAAGGCAGCCGTTGGGCGCTCGATCCCGCCAACAAGGACGAGGCCATCGCGCTCCTCGTCGAGCGGCTCAAGCTTTCGCCGCAGATCGCGGCGCAATCCTATGCCGTGGCGATCAATCCCGCGGAGGGCATTGCCAAGGACGTGAGATTCGACATGGCGGGTTTCAAGAACACGTTGAATCTGCGCGCAGAGATCGAAGGACAATGGGGCGGCAATCCGCCGCCCGCGGAGAAATACATCGATCTGTCGTATTACGATCGGGCGCTGTCGAGCATTCGATGACGAAGCATTTGCGTCCGCCCGCGTAAGGCGCTCGCGCACGAACCCCGGGCGCGCACGCGAGATCAAGCGGCTTGTTGGCCCGCCGGCGTTGCTTGGGCGAGCGGACCGGCTACTCGTTCAGCGCGGAACTTCGATCAACATGTTCGCGTGCCGGGGCCTCGTCACTTGCACGGGGCGCTGTCCCTGAGCTCGATCGAGATGAGCTCGCCGCTGATCGCGAAGTCGTTGTAATCGAGCATCAGTGCGCGCGAAATACCATTCTCGTAGAGCTCGAACCTGATGGAATAGACCGGCACCTGATCATCCCTGGCCGTCTTGTCGAAATAGCTCACCGTAACCGGCCATCGTTTAAGGCCGGCAAGCCTCGGCTCGCCGGCCGCGGCGTCGGTCGGGAGGCGCTCACTCGGGGCGATCGCGGGGCCGATGACCGTGAGCGTGTTGTAGACCTTCTCCCCCTTTTCCGAACCGTCGTAGATCGGAAGCTCCAGAATGTTCTTGTCTTCGCGCGCGGCCTCGATGATGCGTCGCATGTGATCGGTCGGAAATACCAGAGCCGCGTCGAGGTCGAAGGTCTTGGCGGCAGGCTGGGTCAGCCTGACCGCGACCTTGTCGCGCTGGCGTTCGGCTTGCCCGTCGACCGAGTCGACCAGCGTTTCGTTGAGATAGTTCTGTGACTTGAAGATGAACGTGTTTGCCGCGGCGTCTTCCCACGTGGTCGAGCGCAGATCGCTGAGCGAGACCTTGCCCTCGCCATTGTCGAGCTCGGAGACCTGACGGAATTGCAGCGCGTAGCCGTCGCAGGCATTGCCAGAGAAATCGTAGAGGATGCGGCCACGCGCGGCCACGGCCCCCGAATTGCCGCGCGTGTGCGCGAGCTTGAGTTCATACACCGCGCGATGCGAGGCAAGTTCGCCGGCCGGCGTCAGCGCCGCCGCGCGTTGCGCGCCCAAACCGCCGACCAAAGTCGCCACGATGATGGTGCCGAGCGTCGACTTGCCGAAGATGGTCATCACAGCCTGCCTCCGCGCCGCCGGCTTGCGGCGCAACATAGGGATACCATCCGCCGCCTGCAACCATGCAATGCCGGAACGCGGTCCTCCGCCGCTTGCATGCGCGCGCCCGATCGGCGAAGAGAATGCATCCGATCCAAAGCGCAGCAGGAGGACGTCATGGCCGGAACGGTCGACAAGAAGCTCGCCGAGCTTGGAATTGCGCTTCCCACGCCGGCAAGCCCCGTCGCCAATTACATCCCGTTCGTGCGCGTCGGTACGCTGTTGTTCGTTTCGGGTCAGATCTGCCTCGATGCGGGCGGTAAAGTGGTCGCCAAAGGCAAGCTCGGCCGCGGCGTATCACTCGAGGACGGCCAAAAAGCGGCACGCGCCTGCGCGATCAACGTGCTGGCGCAAGTCAAGGCCGCACTCGGCGATCTCGACAAGGTCAAGCAGGTGGTACGCCTGGGCGGCTTCATCAATTCCGACCCGGCTTTTCTTGATGGGCCCAAGGTGATGAACGGCGCTTCCGATCTCATGGTCACCGTGTTCGGCGACAAAGGACGGCATGCGCGGACGACGGTCGGCGTAGCCGTGTTGCCGGGCGACGCCGCGGTCGAGGTCGAAGGTGTTTTCGAGGTCGCCTGACGCACTCATTATCAATGGCCGATCTCGATTGGCTGATCGCGCGGCCGCTCGCACACCGAGGTCTGCACGATGATCAAAACGGCATCATCGAGAATACGCCTTCGGCATTCGCCGCCGCGGTCGCCGCGCGCTACGGCATCGAATGCGACCTGCAAATCAGCAGCGATGGCGAGGCCATGGTGTATCATGACGATACGCTCGGCCGGCTGACGGAAACGAGCGGTCGGCTTGACGCAATGACGGCCGCCGAGCTCAAGCGCGTCACTTTTAGAGCAACCCGGGACCGCATGATGACCCTCGGCGAATTGTGCGACTTCGTGGCCGGCGGTGCGGCGCTGCTCATCGAATTGAAGAGCCGGCGCGCTGGTGATCGCAGGCTCGCCGCCCGCGCCGCGAAGGTGCTGTCCGGCTACGCCGGGCAGGCAGCGGTGATGTCGTTCGAGCCAGCGCAGATTGTCGAGCTGCGTCGGGTCGCGCCGCGGCTGCCCCGCGGTATGGCCGTACGAATGGACGCCTGGAGCAACGCCTTTGCCGCGCCCGGGCGCTCCATGGCCGTGCTCGCACACGTGCTCACGGCGCGCCCGCAATTCGTCGCCTATTCGGTGAGCAACCTGCCGGCATTGCTGCCCGCGCTGACGCGCAGCGTGTTTGGCCTCCCGCTGCTCGCCTGGACCGTACGCAGCGTGGATGACCGAGGGAAAGCCGCGCGTTATGCGGACCAGATGATCTTCGAAGGATTTCGGCCGTAAACTTGCATGACGAAGCCAAGACGAAGGCCATGATCGAACTGACGCTGCGAGCGGTGAATTCCATCAGCGAGGTGGCGGCCGAAGCATGGGACGCCTGCGCCAATCCGGCCGCCCAGAACAACGGCAAGCTCTGCTCGCCGCCGAGTCATGTCCCAAAATCTGATTTAAGAGATGGATATAACCCTTTTATTTCGCACGATTTCTTGTCCGCGCTGGAAGTATCGCAATCGGTCCGAGCGCGCGCCGGGTGGCAACCGATGCACCTCATCGCCGAAGATGACGGCGGCGCGGTTATCGGCGTCGTCCCTTGCTACGCAAAATCTCATTCGCGCGGCGAATACGTCTTCGATCATGGCTGGGCGGAAGCCTACGAGCGCGCCGGAGGCAGTTACTATCCGAAGCTGCAGGTTTCCGTGCCGTTCACGCCCGCGACCGGACGCCGGCTGCTCGCGCGCCGCGGCCCGCACGCCGAGGCCGTGCGTACCCATCTCGCCGACGCGCTCGCCGGTCTCTGCCGGCGCTGCGGCGCGTCTTCGGTTCACGTCACCTTTCCCACCGAGGCGGAATGGGAGCTCTTGGGTGCGCGCGGCTTCCTCAAACGCACCCATCAGCAGTTCCATTGGGAGAACGCCGACTATGCCAGCTTCGATGCGTTTCTAGCCGCCCTCGCCTCGCGCAAGCGAAAAACCATCCGGCGCGAACGCGCCGAGGCGCTCGCCGCCGGAATCAGCGTGCATTGGCTGACCGGCACGGATCTCACCGAAAGCGTGTGGGACACCTTCTTCGAGTTCTACATGGAGACCGGCTCGCGCAAATGGGGCCGCCCGTATCTGACGCGCGAGTTCTATTCGCTCGTGGGCGAGAAGATGCGCGACCACATCCTCTTGGTCATGGCCAAGCGCAACCGGCGCTGGATTGCCGGGGCCATCAACTTCATCGGCTCGGATACTCTGTTCGGCCGCCACTGGGGCGCTATCGAGCACCACCCGTTCCTGCATTTCGAGCTGTGCTACTACCAAGCCATCCAATACGCCATCGAGCACAAGCTCGCCCGCGTCGAGGCCGGCGCGCAAGGCGAGCACAAGATTTCGCGCGGTTATATGCCGACGACGACCTATTCCGCACACTACATCCTCGATCCGGCCTTGCGGCGCGCGATCGAGGATTTTCTCAAGCGCGAGCGCGCCTACGTGGCGGCCGCGGGCGCCGAACTCGCAGAAGCCGCGCCGTTCCGCAAGGGGTGAGATTTGTCCCGGGCGCAGCGCAGCGTGAAACGCTGCGCTGCAGACCCGGGATCGTCCGAGTCCGTGGCGGTCCCGGATCAGCGGTGCACCGCTGCGCAAAAGCTTCGCGCTGCACCGCATCCGGGACACGAAGGAGAGAAAATCATGCCGAGCTATGATGCAAACAATATCTTCGCCAAAATCCTGCGCGGCGAACTGCCCTGCTACAAGATCTACGAGGACGACAAGGCGCTCGCCTTCCTCGACATCATGCCGCGCGCGGCGGGCCACGCGCTCGTTCTGCCGAAGGCGCCCGCGCGCAACATCCTCGACGCGTCTCCCGACGACCTCGCTCACGTCATCAAGGTGGCGCAGAAGATCGCCAAGGCCAGCGTCGAGGTGTT
>CBFGVM010000181.1:0-8294 GCA_965652015.1 uncultured Alphaproteobacteria bacterium | reverse complement strand
TGGCGCACCGTCGGGCGCAGACCGTGTTTGCAAGCCTGCCTTCCGAAGCTTCTGGTCGAAGGCATCTTCGTCGCCTGACCGGATGATGAAGGAGAGGTGGTGCATGCGCTTCTGCTTGGCGCCGGGCAGTACGACGATCTCGTCCGCCGAGCGGCCGGGGCTGCGCAAGCCGAGCGCGCTCCCGTGTTTCTCGGCGGTCAGGCCGAACGCGCCGTAGAAGCTCTCGGCAACCGCCAAGTCGGGTACCTGTAGGCCCACCCCCGCCAGACCGATGACCTTGGGTTCGTGCATGTCGCCACCCCGCACGCGTGTTGACGTCGATCGGACACGTCCCGCCTGCAGCATCGTTGCCACGGCCACCGCGCGGGACCCTTCAGCGCAACCATCGGTTTTTTTTCGACCGAAAGTTGACAAGTCACTGTGAATGTTACAAGAATATCACGTGATATACAAGAACCGGCGAGCCAGCGAGCGGCTGTCCGAACGCGCCTATGAGGCGATCAAGGCGCGCATCCTGTCGCTCGACCTGCGCCCTGGGCAGTTCGTGAACGAGCAGGGGCTGTGCGCCATGGTCGGCATGGGTCGCATGCCGGTTCACCAAGCGGTGCACCGCCTCATGACGGACGGCCTGCTCGAGATCATGCCACGCAAGGGCATCATCATCGGCACGGACTCGCTCAACGACGTACTCACAGGGCTGGAAGCGCGCAGCGTGCTCGAGCCCCACATCACCGCGCTGGCCGCAGATCGGGCGCGGCCCGAGCAGATCGAGGCGATGGAGCGCGTGCTCGCCCAATCGCGCAGGATCGTCGACCAACGTTTCCGACGCGAGTTTATGGAGCTCGATCGTCGTTTCCACCAGGCAGTGGCCGAGGCTTCCGGCAACCACGTTCTCGTTGACGTCCAACGCCCGCTACACGAACGTTCGGCACGGATCTGGAGCCTCATCGTGATGCGGCGCGCCGATGGGCTGCGCCTGACGCAGGAGGAGCACGAGGCCGTGCTCGAGGCTATCAAACGCAGAGATCAAGAGGCGGCGCGGCAGGCGATGCAGGACCATCTCGCCTCGCTGCGTCGACGCGTCAAGGAAGGCGCGGATTTCAATTGAGGAGAAGCCGAGCCATGCGCACCATGCACTTCATCGCGGTCGCCGCCCTCGCAGCGCACAGCATGATTCCGGCGCCAAGCATGGCGCAAGAGCGCGACCTGAAATTCACCCTGGACTTCATTCCGCTCGGCCGCCATGCCCCGTGGTACGTCGCCCTCGCCAAGGGTTACTACAAGGACGAGGGCCTCAACGTCACCATTGCCTCGGCGCGAGGAACCGCCGATTCCATCCGCAACCTCGATAGCGGCGCGGCGGATGTCGGCTTTATCGACATTCCAAGTCTGGTGGCGGCGGGAGCCGACACTTCGAGCATCCGCATGGTGGCGGTGAATTACCAGCTCCCGCCATACAGCGTGTTCAGTATCAATCCTGGCGCAAACATTACCCGTCCGCAGGACATGGTCGGCAAGGAATTCAGCGCCGGTAACGCAAGTCTCATTCCGAGAATTCACCAGGCGTTCATGAAGCAGAATGGCCTGGATCCATCCACGCTGAAGATCGTCAATCTCGATCCCGGTTCGCTGGTAGCCGCGCTTGCCGCTCGCCGCATTCAGTCGATCGGATTGTTCGCGATGAGCGAAACCGCCATCAAGCGCGCGGTGCAGGACGGTGAAGTCAAGCACATGCTGCTCGCCGACCATGGGCTCGACATCTACGCCAACGGCATCGGCGTGAGGGACGATTTTCTCCTGAAGAATCCCGACGCGGTCCGGCGTTTCGTGCGGGCTTCCCTGCGTGGCTGGAAAGAAGCGCTCGCCAATCCCGAGGAGGCGGCACAACTCCAGGCGCAGATGGTGAAGACGCTGAACCCGGCCATCATCGCCGAGGAGCTGCAGGTGGTACGGCGCCTAGCGGTCGTTCCGGATACCCAGAAGAACGGCCTCGGCTGGATCGATCGCGACAAGCTCAAGCGCAGCGTCGACTTCGTCAACGCCAACATCGAGGTCGCCGGCCGGCGCTTCAGCGCCGACGACATCTACCGCGAAGGTTATCTCCCGCAAGAAGCCATCCGCCCTTGACTTTGCCCGTTGCGATCGTTGGGGCGGGCCCGGTCGGCCTCACCACCGCACTCGGGCTCGCGCACTACGGAGTCCCGTTCGTATTGTTCGAGGACGACGAGCGTCTGTCGACCGAAACCAAGGCGGGCACGACGCTGGCGCGGTCGCTCGAGATCTGGCGACGATTTGGCGTGGCCTCTTCCGTGCTCCGGCGCAGCATGCGAGTCGACGAGATCGGCGACATCGATCGGCAGACGGCCCAGCCGCGCAAGCCTGTCCGGCTTTCGGTGCTTGCGCGCGAGACACGCTTTCCCTTCGTTATCAATTTGCCGCAACAGGACATGGAGCCGGCTCTCGCCGAGCCGGTGCGCAGCCAATTGCATTTGGCGCATCGGCTCGTTCGTTTCGAGCAGAGCTCGGATCGGGTCGTGGTCCACTTCAAGACGCCGCACGGGGAGAAGACCATCGAGGCGGCATACCTGCTCGGCTGCGACGGCGGCCGCAGCACGGTGCGAGAGCAGCTCGGCATCCCGGTCGAGGGCAAGTCGCTGCCGGTCAAATACTCGCTCGTCGATCTCGAGATCGACCTCGATGTCGCAAATCCCCGGGATTATCCGTACCTCGCCTATTTTTCCGATGCGCGGGAATGGATGATTCTGGTCCGGCATCCGCACTGCTGGCGATTCCTTTTTCCGCTGCCGGCCGGCAGCCCAGAGCCGACCGCCGAAGAGCTGCGCGCCAAGGTCCTGTCGTTCATCGGCGAGGCGAAGGACGCACGCGTGGTCGGCAAGGTGGTCTACCAAGTCCATCACCGCGTCGCCAATCAATGGCGCCGAGAACGCGTGTTCCTCATGGGCGACGCTGCCCACCTGATCACGCCGATGTGGGCGCTCGGGGTCAATACTGGGCTGCTCGACTGCTCGAACTTGTGCTGGCGTCTTGCCTGGTACTTGCGCGGCTGGGCCGACGAACGCGTGCTCGATGCCTACGAGCGCGAGCAGAAGCCGGTTGCGCTGCTTGGGGCCGGCGAGATGGCGGAGTCGGCCCGGCGCTACGTCAGCAAAGAGAGCGAGGACGCGTCGAGCATCGCTGCCGACGAGTGGGCCAACGCCTGCACGCGCGCCATGCTCGGGGTGCGGCTCGATGTCGACGGCCGTGGCGATTGGTCGATGGTGAAGCATGAGCGGGAGCCGGCGCTGCGCGCGGGCGACCGGATCCCCGATTGGCTGCTGCAGAGCCCGGCCGGCGGCGAGCTACGCCTGCACGACCTCTTCGCCCACGGGTTCGTGGCGCTCTATTTCGCGGACGCCAGGCGGCGGCCAATGATTCCGAAAAACAGCTCGCCGGCGCTGACGCACTATCTGGTCTCGCGTTGGGACGCGCCGCTGGATTCCGGGCTGCGCGAGCGTGCGCTGTTCGATCCCGGCGGCGCCTTCGAGCAACGCGTGGGCTGCCCGCCCGGCACGCTCGTGCTGGTGCGCCCGGACGACCATATCGCCGCCATCGAGCCGATTTCGCCGAGCGCTGCCGAACGCCTGTATGCCGGCATCGTCGGCAAAGGGCCGCCGCTGCAATGAAGCTCGAGACGGACATCGAGATCCCGATGCGAGACGGCGCGCGGCTGCGCGCCGACGTGTTTCGTCCGAAATCCGGGCCGCGCGTGCCGGTGATCATGAACCTCGGGATCTATCAAAAGGACAAGCGGTGGATTCCTCCCGACGACCTCAAGGAGAAGGCCAATCCTCACTTGGCGTGGGAAACCGCGAACCCGCTGTGGTGGGTGCCGCGCGGCTATGCCCTGGTGCGCGTGGACGCGCGCGGATCGGGCAAGTCGCCGGGACGGACCAACCCGTGGTCAGCGGAGGAGGCACAGGATTTCTATGACGCGATCGAGTGGGCGGGAGCGCAGCCCTGGTGCAACGGGGCGGTCGGGCTCTCCGGCATCTCGTACTACGCGATGACGCAGTGGTTGGTCGCCAACCTGCAGCCGCCATCGCTCAAGGCGATGATTCCATGGGAAGGCGCCGCCGACATGTATCGCGACTTCGCGTTTCACGGCGGCATCTTCTCGTTCGGTTTTGCCGTGAACTGGTTTCACAACCAGATGGCCAACCACCTGCTTGGCCGACCGCAGGCCGCGTCCACCGATGCCTTCGCCGGCGACTGGATTTGGGACTATATGCGTCACAATCTCGACGGCGACTGGTACCGCGGCCGTCAAGCCCGCTGGGACGACATCAAAGTGCCGTTTCTCAGCGCCGGCAACTGGAGCGGGATGGGACTGCACCTGCGCGGCAACTCCGAGGCCTATCTGCGCAGTCCCCTGCGGCACAAGCGCTTGCGCATTCACGCCGGCACGCACATTCACCCCTATCATTCCGAAGACGGTCGCCGCGACCAGCTGCGCTGGTTTGATTACTGGCTCAAGGGGATCAAGAACGGCGTGCTGCGCGAGCCGCCGGTGAAGCTGCAGATCCGCAAGGGCGGCGTCGATAATTACGAGTGGCGCCACGAGCGCGAGTGGCCGCTCGAACGGACCCGCTGGACGAAGATGTATCTGGACGCCGACGGCAATCTGGTCGATGCAAAACCGCGCAAGTCGCGCGCCATCGAATATAGCGCAGCCGCCATGACCAAGATGGGACTGGCGACCGGCACGTTCAGCGCGAGCACCGATGCGGGAGCGGCAGCCTCGGGGGCGACCTTCCTGACCACGCCCTTTCGGCACGCCACCGAGATCACCGGGCCGCTCGCGCTTTCGATCTGGGTTTCGAGCACGACACGCGACATGGACGTCTTCGTCACGCTGCGCAATATTGGACCGGACGGAAAGGACGTGTTGGAGATCGGCCAGCAGGGCCAGCTCGTACCGGTGGCGAAGGGCTGGCTGCGCGCCTCGCAACGCAAGCTCGATCCCGCGCGATCACTGCCATACCGCCCGTACCATTGTCACGACGAGCGGCAGTGGCTCAAACCGGGTGAGCCGGTCCACTTGCTGGTGGAGATCTGGCCGACCTCGATGGTTTTTGCAAAGCGCCATCGTTTGCGCCTCGACATCCAGCCGCGCGACGGCTTCGGAAGCGCCCCCTACACGCATTACAACGGTGACTACAACAGCGGCCGGAACACGCTGCACATGGGCGGGCGCTTCGACTCGCACCTGCTGCTGCCTGTCATTGAGAACTGAGGATTGCGATGCCGGCTTATCTCGTCTCGATCGTCAATGTGAAAAATCCTGATCGATACATGGAGTATGCCACCGCCGCGAACCAAGCCGCCGCGAAACACGGCGGCAAGTTCCTGTTGCGCGGCCGGCCGCTCGAGGTGCTCGAGGGCGTCGCGCCCGGCAATCGCGTGGTGGTGTCGGAATGGGAAAGCGCGGACAGGGCGCGGACCTACTACCAATCACCCGAATACGCGCAGGCGAAAGCGAAGCGGCAGGGTGGCGTCGCCGAGGTCGCCATCCTTCTGTTCGAAGAAACGTAGCTAGCTGGGCAAAGATCACGGAACAGGATATCAAATACCGCTAGGACGGCCGCAATTCGTCAGCTGCGCGGACGGTGCTGTTCGCAAATCAAGGAGGCACGCATGTCTCGAGCGTTGATCACCCGCGTAATGACAGCCGCCGCCATCGTCGCGTGCCTGCAGTCGCCGGCCGCGCTGGCGCAGGAGCGCGACCTCAAATTCGTGCTCGATTTCATCAGCCTGGGCCGCCACGCGCCGTGGTACGTCGCGCTCGGCAAGGGCTACTTCAAAGACGAGGGGTTGAACGTCACGATCATGCCGTCGAAGGGGACGGCTGACGCGATCCGGACCGTGGCAACCGGCGGCGCGGAGATCGGCTTCATCGACATTCCGAGCCTGGTCGCCTCGGGCAGCGCCGGCGCGAGCGTCAAAATCGTCGCCGCTAATTATCAAAAGCCGCCCTACTGCATCTTCACCTTGAATCCCGGCGCCAACGTCACCGAGCCGAAGCAAATGGCGGGGCTCGAGCTCGGCTCGAGCACGGCCTCCTTCGTGCCGAAGATCTGGGCGGCATTCATGGAAATGAACAAGGTGGACAGCAAGACGCTCAAGATCGTGAATATCGACGCCGCCTCGCGCGTACCCATGCTCGCCGCCGGCAAGGTGCAGTCGATCGATCAGTTCTTGATGAGCGAGCCCGCCATTCGCCGCGCGGTCACGAACGCGAAACCGGTCTGCCTGTTTGCCGGCGATTACGGCCTGGAAATCTATGCGAACTCGATCGGCGTCGCCGAGGACTTTCTCACCAAGAACCCGGAGGCCGTGAAGAAATTCGTGCGCGCGGCGCTCAAGGGATGGAAGGACGCGCTCGCTGATCCCGAGGAAGCCGCGCGCATCGAAGTCCAGTATGTGAAGGCGCTCGATCCTCAGATCATTGTCGAGGAAATTCAGATCCTCAAGCGCATTGCCATTACGCCCGACGTGGAGAAGAACGGCTTCGGCTATATTTCACCCGATCGCATGAAGAACACGGTCGACTTCATCAACAAGAATATCGAGGTGCCGGGCGAGAGGCTCACGGCCGAGCAGATCTACCGCGCTGGATATCTCCCCGAGACGCCGATCAAGCCGTAATGATCTCATTCGGGCTGGATCGAGCCTAGCCTGCGAAGCGGATCACAGCCGGTAGCCGAAAATATCGCAGTCGGTCCGGGCTTCGATGCAGCGCCCGAAGCGATATTTCAGTTCCGGTCCGTCGAACGGCGGTTGCTCGAGCTTCTGCTCCGCATCCGAGAACGGCTCGACCTCGAGCACCACAAAGGTATGACCGGCCACGTTCGCGGCCATCAGTGGCGCGAAGTCGCGCTCAAGCGCCTCGAGCGTGCGGAACTCGCACACACGCTCGAGGCCCATGGCACGGGCGATTGCCGGATAGTCGTTTTTCCCGACATTCGGCAGCGCCGCGTTGGAAGTCGCGCCATAGGCCTGGTTCGAGACCAGGAAGTGGGTCAAATTCGGCAGGTTCATCCGCCGCTCGACCATCAGCATGCCCGGGTTCATGCAAAACGCGCCGTCGCCCATGAACGCCCATATTTTCAACTCCGGTCGCGCGAGTGCGAGCCCGGACGCGAACATGGTCGAGAGGCTCATCGAGGCATCGAGATAGAAGCTCGCCTCGCTGTCGCGAGTGGCCGCCCACCAGGCCTGGCTGGAATTGCCCGCCGAGGTCACGACCAGTTGATCGGTGCGGTGGCGCGCGAGCGCACGAAAACAGTCGAGGTAATTCATGGCCGGTTATTCCCGTAACAGATCGCGCGTGAAAACCACGGCCATCGGCCGGCAGAAGGTGCGCGTGTGCTGATAGCAACGCGAGATCGAGGAGATATCGCCGGGCGCGTCGATGATCCGATAGGGCATGTTGATGGCTTCGAGCACCGGGCGAAGATAAAGGCTGTTCGAGACGTGGTGCTTGTGATGATCGCCGACGCCACCGCGCAGAGTGAGCATCAAGAACAGCGGGATTTCGTAGGTGTAGTTGATCTTGGTGATCGCGTAGATCACGGTCATGAAGCCCGACGCGCCCATCAGCGCTGCCGAGCCCATGGCACCCATATAGGCGCCGGAGCAAAGGCCGACAGCAGATTCCTCCCGATTGACCGGGATGTGCACGAATCGCTCATCCCGGTCGATGGCGTTGATCACACCGGTTACCCAATTGTCGGGTAGCGACGCAACGAGCCTCACCCCACGGGCGGCGAGCTCGTCCGCGATGCGCTTGCCGATCTCAGACGGCTTGTCGTTCATGCAGCGCCTGCCCCTCCCCGGATTTCCGCGTGGCGCGCGCAGCGCGAAGCGCGCGCCATATGGTTTCGGACGTGATCGGCAAGGTGATATCGCGCACGCCAAGATGCCACAGCGCGTCGATGACCGCATTGCCGATCGCGGCAGCTCGACGGCGCCGGTCTGCAGATCGACGATGACGACGGCGAGGTGCATGGCTTGTACCGGCGCGGATCATCGGGGTCGATCGGCTCTGCATTACATGCCGTTTGTGCCGCGCGCCGCCGCGCGCCTTGCGCGAAGAGCAGTGAAAGCGGGCAGCAGCAGCAGGATCACGGCCACCGCGATGATGCCGCCGGAAATCGGCCGGGTGATGAAAATGGTCGGATCGCCGAGCGAGAGCGTCAGGCTGCGCCGCATCTGCTCTTCCAAGAGCGGGCCCA
>CBFGVM010000180.1:0-8298 GCA_965652015.1 uncultured Alphaproteobacteria bacterium | reverse complement strand
CGGGTATTGTGGTCGAGGTCGTGCCCGGCATCACCCAGCACGCGTGACTCGGCTACTCCTGAAACGCCTCCTCCCGCTTGCTGCGGATGGCCGGCAGCGCCACCAGCACGCAAAGCGCGAGGGCTGCGATCAACAAACCGAGACTGATCGGCCGCTCGATGAAGATCGCCGGATCGCCGCTCGAAATTCGCATGGCGCGGCGAAGATTTTCCTCCATCAGCGGGCCCAACACGAAGCCGAGGATCATCGGCGCCGGCTCGCATTCGAGCCGCGTGAAGACGTAGCCGAGCACGCCGAAGAGCGCCGCCAACAGCACCGCCGCCGCGCTGTTGCTCACGGTGTACACGCCGATGCCACAAAACAAGAGAATCGCGAGATAGAGAAACCGGTACGGCACCTTGAGCAGCTGAACCCACATGCCGATGAGCGGCAGGTTGATGATCACCAGCACCAGGTTGCCGATCCACATGCTGGCGATCATGCCCCAGAACATGCCGGGTCGTTCACTCATGATTTGCGGACCTGGTTGGATGCCGTGGATGGTGAGCGCCCCGATCATCAGCGCCATCACCGCATTGCCGGGAATGCCCAAGGTCAGCATGGGGATGAACGAGGTCTGCGCGCCGGCATTGTTGGCGGACTCTGGTCCGGCGACGCCCTCGACCGCGCCGTGGCCGAATTGCGCCGGGTTCTTCGACGACCGCTTCTCGAGCGCGTAGGCGGCAAATGCGCTCAGCGTCGCACCACCGCCGGGAAGCACGCCGAGTACCGAGCCGAGCGCGGTGCCACGCAGCACCGCCGGCCAAGCGCGGCCGAAATCCTCGCGGGTCGGCCACAGCCGGGTGATCTTCTTCGCGATCAGGGAGCGCGCTTCCGGCGGCTGCGTCAAATTGGTGATGATCTCGCCGATGCCGAAAATGCCGATGGCAAGCGTGGCGATGTCGATGCCGTCGGTCAGCTCGATTATGCCGAAGGTAAACCGCGTGCCACCGGTATTGCCGTCGGTGCCGACCAAACCGAGCAGGAGGCCGAGCACGATCATGGCGATGGCCTTGATCACCGAGCCGTGGGCGAGGACCACTGCGGCGATCAGCCCGAGCACCATCAGCGAGAAATATTCCGGCGCGCCGAATGACTGGCCAACTTTCGCGAGCGGCGGCGCAAACGTGGCGATCAGCATGGTCGCGACGCAGCCGGCGAAGAACGAGGCGAGGGCCGCCACCGCCAGCGCAGCACCGGCCCGCCCCTGCCGCGCCATTTGGTGGCCGTCGATGCAGGTGACCACCGACGACGTTTCGCCCGGCAGGTTCACCAGAATGGCCGTGGTCGATCCGCCGTATTGCGCGCCGTAGAAGATGCCAGCGAGCATGATCAAGCCGGACGTCGGTTCGAGATGAAAGGTCAGCGGCAGCAGCATCGCGATGGTCGCGATCGGGCCGATTCCCGGGAGAACGCCGATCAACGTTCCGATCAGCGCACCGCCGAGCGCGAACAGCAAATTCGCCGGCGTCAGCGCTACGCCGAATCCGACCGCGAGATGGTGGAGGAGCTCCATCTACCACTCCGGCCATACCGGGATGGTCAATCCCAGCCCGAGAATGAAGATGCCCCAGGAGAGGATGATGAGCACCAGCGCCGCCGCGAGCGTCTCGAAGGGCCGCAGCCCCCGCGCTGCAACCGAGCCCACGCCAATCAGCAGCAGGATCGAAATGATGAGCCCGAGCCGCTCGATGCTAAGCCCGAAGATCGCCAGGCTCGCGGCGACGAAAATGACCGGCCGCAACGCCGAGACGTCGCTGGACGACAGCGGCCGCGCGTCTTGCGCCTCGCGCAGCCCCTGCACGAGCACCACGGCGCCGAGGCCGAGCAGCAACCAGCACAACAGCCGCGGCACGTAGCCGGTGCCCATGCGCAACGCGGTCCCGATCGGGTAGTCGCGCGAGAGCCACAGTCCGAGCAATGCCACGCCGATGAATAGCAGGCCCGCCAGCACGTCCCTGCGCGCAATCGCGCGCCAGAACGGATGGGGTAAGTCGTTCTGTTCTCCGCCGACGCTCAACCGGCCGCTCCCATGGTCACCTCAGCGCAGCGCCCGTAGGGTGGGCATCGCGCCTTGATCCTTATCATCCGCAGCCGTCGGCTCGGCGCAATGCCCACGCGTGGCATCGCGGTGGGCAAAATCGAACGGGGACAGACGAGCGAACTGCCGGCCCTCGCGAATCGATTTTGCCCGCCCTACGGTTTCGGCGGAATTACCGGGAGCAGCAAATAAGATTCGTTTTCTCCGCCGGCGTAGATCGTATTCGTTCCGGAGTTGTAGTCGGCGTGGTAGTGCATGTAGCCGGCGCTGCCGATGCCGTCGCGCGGCTGGATGTCGAGGCGAATGCGATGGCCGCGTCGAAACACCATCGATGTCGGCCAGATCTCGACCTCGACCCGCACGATCTCGCCGGGCTCGAGATAAAGCCGCCGCTGGTGTCGATGGTACGGCCGGTATGGCAGCGACAGCTGCGGATCCAATTCGCGATGTGAGACGCGCAGCCATCCCTTCGCCACCGGTACCGGCGTTCCTTGCTGGCCGGTCTCCAGCACCTCGTTGCCATCGGCATCGATGTTGCGGATGGTAAGAAAAAGATCCATGTCCTCGGTCGTGCTCGCGACCCAGAGCACTGCGGCGGCCGGGCCGGTCACCTCGACGTCCTGCGCCAATGGCCCGGTTTCGAGCGTGACGCCCATATCGGGGGGAATGGCGCCGCCCATCACCTGCGACGACGCTGCCGAGGTCGAACCCATCGACCCCAGGCTGCTGGCGGGATAACCCCGCGAGCTTGAAACCGGCGGATTGGCGTCGACGAGCCGCCCGGATCTCGTGCCCGGCGCCGACTGCGACAAATCGAGATAGAACTTGGTCCAGCGCGTGCGCGCGAGCGGCCATTCGCGCTCGAAGCGCCACTCCACCTCGTCGCGGCCCTTACGGATTGCGAGCTTCACCGGCGGCTCTTCCATGACGCCGTTGTCGACTCCCTTGAGCCAGTAGTCGAAAAAGCGCAGCTGATCGCGCCGCCCCTCCTCCGAGTAGAACGGATGCACGTGCGTGCCGGCGTGGATGCGAAGCTTCTTGTGCGGCGTGCCGGCACGCATGAAGGCCTCGGTGTTGCCGCGCAGGTGCAACCCCATGCCGGTCCAATTGCCGACGCTGAACATCGGTACGGTAATCTTGTCCCATTGCGCCTGCGCCCCGCGAAACGCGCCGCTGTCGAGATTGTTGCCGAGCCAGGAATAAAGCGTGTCGGTATGCCACCTATTCGGATGGTGGCGGGACGCGCGACCCACGACGTGATGCATGAGATGCGCCATGTACCAATTGGGCATGAACAGGCTGAGCAGTCCGCCATGGAACAACGCATCGCGGTAGAGATCGGCGAAGCCTTCCCAGGGGATGATCGCCTTCAACGACGGCGGCTGATGGTTGGCGACGAACCACTGGTTGATAGCGAAATAGGATATTCCCAGGAGGCCGACCTTGCCGGAGCACCAAGGCTGCGCCGCCGCCCACTCGATTGCGTCGTAGAAATCGATCGATTCCGCGAGCGACCACGGCTCGCATTGCCCGGGGGATTTGCCGCTGCCGCGCCCATCGACGCGCACCGCAGCATAGCCTCTAGGCACCCACCAGTGCGGATTGACCGTCTCCCAGTTCATCAGCGGGTTCGGTTCTTCCTCCAGATTGCTCGGCGGAATCCACAGCTTGTCTTTCTGGTAAGGACCCAAATTCAAGAGGGCGGGAAATGCTTCGGCATCGTCCGGCCGAAACACATCGGCTTTGAGGCACGCGCCGTCGCGCATCGGCACGTCGACGTCTTTTTCGACGACAATGCCGTAGGCCGGCGCTCGCGGCGCCGCCTCTCTAGCCAAGCCCTTCATGTCCGTTTGCGCTAGCGCACGTCAGCCGCTAGTCGGTCAGATCGATCTTGACCTCGGCCACCGTCTTTCGCCACGCGGCAAGCTCGTTCGCAAGCCACGTTTGCGCCTCTTCCAATGACGCGTTGGGCTTGACGCTAACCAGCTGCTTCTTGAAGGCGTCCTCCAACTGCGGAGCACGAGAGGCCTCGACGATGGCGTTGAAGAGGGTCGCGAGAACCTCCTTCGGCGTCTGCGCCGGCGCCAGCATGCTCTGCCAATGCAGCGTGCCGACGCCGGCATAACCGGCCTCGGCGAGAGTCGGGACATCGGGATATTCCGCCAGTCGCGCCTCCGCGAGCACCGCGATCGGCCGCAGCTTGCCGGCCTTGATCATGGATGCCGTGCTTGCGGCGTTGAGGAACGCGACCTGCGCGTCGCCGACGACGAGATCGTTGATCATGCCGGCGGCGCCGGTCTTGTTGGGAATATGCAGCATCTCGACGCCGGCCCGCCTGGAAAAGACTTCCATGTCGAAATGCGGGAAGCTACCGACGCCGGCACTGGTATAGCGGACCTTGCTCGGATTCTTCTTCGCGTAGGCGATCAACTCCGCAACCGTTTTTGGCTCGAAATTGTGCGTGGTGGTGATGAGGAAGGATGGATAGATCGCGAGCCGGGAAACCGACACCACGTCCTTCTCGTAGTTGATCGAAAGCTTCTTCGAGAATAGCACCGGCGTGATCGCATTGGTGCTGACGTTGCCCACCATCACCGTGTAGCCGTCCGGCCTGGAGCGGGCCATTTCCTCGATAGCGAGAATGCCGAATGCGCCAGGTTTGCTTTCGACCACGAACTGTTGTCCCAGGCTCTGGCGCATCTGCTCGCCGAACAGCCGTGAGGTGATGTCGGTCGCCCCGCCAGGGGCATAGGGCACGATGACTTTCACCGGCCGCGAGGGATACTTATCCTGCGCAGAGGCCGTGGCCGCGCCCAATGCGAGACATAGCGCCAGCCCTAGGCCCAAACCGAAGCGTTTCATCCCATCCTCCAGTTGAATTAACGGACATCGCCGCCCGGGGCGGCTTTGCCGTCGATTGTAACCCAGGCGCGGCCGCCTGAAACAGGCCGCCGACCGCGCGACGTTGTCGCCCCTCGATCCGGATGATCAGGCCGCCTTGACGCCGTGCAGGCTGTGGGTCGCATCCTTGCAGGTGAAGAAGACGACGTCGCCGGCCGCCGTCGCTTTGCCCGAATGCACCACGTTGGCGGGAACGTAGATCACCGACCCGGGCTTGGCCTCGACCTCCTGCTCGCCGATCCGCGCGCGAAACGTGCCCTGCAGAATGTAGATCCATTGCTCGTTCGGATGGGAATGCGGCTCGGCGCCGGTCCCCGCCGGCATGCGCATCAGCGCCACGATCATGCGGTCGCCTTCGACGCAGGCGCCGTTGGCGGTCGAATAATCGGGACCGCCGAGAATATGGTTCACCTTGGCGAGATCGAACACGTATTCGCCATTGCCCGCGCGCTTGGCGCCGGGAGTCCGCGCTGCTTGTTCCGACATGTTGTCTCCTCTGCTTCGACCGATGCTCGCGAGCTCCATCCCGTCAGGCGAATGCCCGCGCCGACGCGGAGTCGAGCAGCGCCCGCGCTCGTCCGCCAAGAATGGCCGACTGATCGGCCGCCGAAATCGACAGGCCGCGAACCTGCGCCACGCCCTCCGGCATGCCCATGTCGAACGGATAATCGCTCCCGAGCAGCACGCGCTCGGCCCCTGCAGCACCGACCAGGAAGTCGAGCACCTGCTTCGAGTGCACGATGGTATCGAAATAGAAGCGCTTGAGCGACTCTGTCGGCGGCTTGGCAAGCTTGCGCTTCGGCTCCTCCCGCACGTGCCAGCCGTGCACGAAGCGCCCGGCTTGGTAGGGAACAAACCCGCCGCCATGGGCGAGGCAGATCTTTAGCGTCGGATAACGTTCAAGCACGCCGCTGAACACAAGGCATGCGGCGGCGATGGTGGTGTCGAGCGGATTGCCGATCAGATTGGTGAGGTAGTATGAGGAGAGGCGATCGGCGCCCGCCACGTTGATGGGATGAAGCAGAATGAACGCGTCGAGCTCGGCCGCCGTGGCCCAAACCGGCTCGAGTTCGGGATTGTCGAGGTTCTTGCCCGCGATGTTCGAGCCGATCTGCGCGCCGCGCAGCCCCAGCACGCGCACGGCGTGACGCAGCTCGTCCGCAGCTTGTTTCGGCGCCTGCATGGGCAAGGTCGCAATCGCAAGAAAGCGTTCGGGGCGAGCCTTGGCGAGCTTCGCGAGCTGCTCGTTCTGGATTCGGGCAAACGCAGCCGCGAGCGCCGCCGGCTGGACATAGAGAAAAGTCTGCGGACAAACCGAGAGCACCTGAACATCGACCTTGGCGGCCGCCATGTCCTGCAGACGCCGCTCCAGATCCCAGCCGCCGCGGGGAAATTGCCGGTAGAGGTTCCCAGCTACCTCGAGGGTGGCGAAGTGATCGTCGACATCCGAGAGCTTCGGTCCCACCTTGGGCGCTTCGCGCTGCAGTAGCCGGATGGTCTCTTCCGTGAGAACGTGCGCGTGAACGTCGATCGTCTGCATCGATTGGGTGGCCATTTGATCCGCTGCTCGCGAGGGAGGATGCCAAAGAGAGTCGCAGCGTAATGCATCCCATCGGCCAGATCGAGTAGCTGTAGCTGATGACGGCTGGATCGTGATAGGTTGCGCGACAGGCCCGGTGGAACCGGAACCCAGAGATGCTCGATCAGCCCGCCGCTGCGCATCGCGCCCGATTGCAGGAGCGACCACGACTCGATTTTCAGGATCATCTGGCGGATCTCGAGGCCAAAGGTCTTCTCGTTCGCATCGATCGTCCTATCAACAAGGACACCGAGCTGCATCCGCTGGTGCGCTGGCAATTTCTCGGCGGCGTCCCGGAGGACAAGCGCCGCGCGTTCTTGTTCACCAATGTCACCGATTCGAAGGGCCGCCGGTACGATATTCCCGTGGTGGTCGGCGCCCTTGCCGCCTCGCCCGACATCTACGCCATCGGCATGGGACAAGCGGTCGACGATATTGGCGAGGCGTGGATGCACGCCATCGCCAATCCGATCGCGCCGGTCGTGGTGAGCACGCCGCGCTGCCAGGAGGTCGTACTCACCGGCGATGATCTCAAGGCGCCGGGCGGGCTCGCGCGGCTGCCGGTTCCGGTGTCGACGCCAGGCTTTGATTCCGCGCCCTATCTGACGGCGACGCTATGCGTGACGTGTGATCCCGACAGTGGCGTCCAGAACATGGGCACCTACCGTGCCGCGCTCAAAGCCGCCGATCGGCTGGTGGTGCGCATGGTGGCGCGCGAGGCGAGCGGCGCCGGCGGCTATCTGCACTGGCTCAAATACCGCAAGCGGCGCGAAGTGATGCCGATCGCCATCGTGATCGGCTGTGCGCCGGTGGTCATGTTCACCGGGCCGCAGAAGCTCGCGATCGACATGGACGAGCTCGGCGTCGCCGGCGCGCTCGCCGGCTGCGCGATCGAAACGGCGAAAGCGGCGACACTCGACCTCTACGTGCCGGCGTCGGCGGAAATCGTGATCGAAGGGCTGATCGACCCCGACAAGCTCGAGCCCGAAGCGCCGTTCGGCGAGAGCAACGGCTATGTCGCGCTCGAAGCCTACAACATGCCGATGCGCGTGACCGCCATCACCCACAAGCGCGCGCCGGTCTTCACCTCGATCATCAGCCAGGTGACGCCGAGCGAATCGAGCGTCGTCAAGAAGGTCGCCTACGAGCCGCTGTTTCTCAGCCATCTCCGCGACCGCCTCGGTATCAACGGCGTTCGCCGCGTGGTCATGCACGAGCGGCTGACCAATCTGCGCCCCGTCATCTTCGTTCAACTCGCGGAAGGCGTGCCGCGCAGCGAAGTTTGGCGCGCGCTGCATGGTGCCGCGACCTTGCAATCCAATTGCGGAAAGATCGTCATCGCGGTCAGCGAGGATATCGATCCCACGAGCATGGACGCGGTGCTGTGGTCGCTCGCCTACCGGACCAATCCGATCGAGGACGTGCATCTGGTGCCCCACCGCGGCGGCGTGCAAGGCGCGCAATACGGCCCTAAAACCTCCGACTCCGGCATGCTGGTCGACGCCACGCGCAAATATCCGATGGCGCCGCTTGCCTTACCGACGCGCGACTACATGGAGCACGCGCGCGCGCTGTGGGAGGAGCTCGATCTTTATCCCCTCAGCGTCCAATCGCCCTGGCATGGTTACGGTCTGGGCGATTGGACCGATCGCTGGGAGACGTTTGCGCGCCGCGCCGCGACCGGCGACTGGGAGTTGACCGGCCGCGAGACACTGGCACTCCAGCGCGGCGGGCTTAC
>CBFGVM010000179.1:0-8326 GCA_965652015.1 uncultured Alphaproteobacteria bacterium | reverse complement strand
GCCTCCGGTCTTTCCTACTGCGACAAGCGCGCGCTCACGCTGATCCAGAACACGGGCTTTCTCGACTCCATCAATGCCATCCGCGGCGTCGCGGTCGAGTACAGCCAGCCGATCTGCATGATGATCGGCCTGCTCGCGCATGATCCCGCGACCACGCCGCGTAACTCGCCGCGCTATGGGGTGCGCATCATCGAGCCGATCCTCGACGCCATGGGCATCCCGCACCACCTGATCAATGAGGAAGCCGACTGCGCGAAAATCCGTCCGGCGATCGAGGACGCGTACGCGACGTCGCATCCGCTTGCGCTATTGATCGGCCGCCGCCCTTCCACGTCATGATGAAGCGCGATCAATGCTTCCGCGCGCTGGCGCGGCACGTGCGCGACGAGGTCGTGGTCGCGACCTACAGCTCGGCCGTCGACTGGCTCGCACTCGGCGAGCGCGCGCTCAACTACTTCTCGGTGGGCGCCATGGGGCTCGATTCCTCGCACGCGCTGGGACTTGCGCTCGGCCGGCCCGACCGGCGCATCATTTGTCTGCAGGGCGACGGCAGTCTGTTGATGAACCTCGGGTCTCTCGTCACGATCGCGGCGGCGGCGCCGAGGAACCTCGTCCACATCGTCGTCCAGAACGGAACCTACGAGGCGAACGGCTCGCATCCGATCCCGAACGCCAGGGTCGAGTTCGCCGCCATGGCGCGCGCGGCCGGCTATGCGCACGTGCACGAGTTCTCGGAGCTGCCCAATTTCGAGCAGCAGGCCGCGCACGTACTCAAGCAGGACGGGCCGGTGTTCGCGACGCTGCACGTCGAGCGCTCGAAGCCGCTCACCTACGACTATGCCGACCTTTATGATCCGGCGCGGCGCGTGGCGCTCAAAGCCGCGCTGCGGGCAGGATGACTGCGGACGCGCAAGCACCGAGCGCGGTATCCGTGCGAGTTCCCCGATTGGGGCGTGTACTCATAAAGCGGGCGCCCATGTCCGCTTATCCTGCCGCATCGTCTGCCGACACGGGAGGGGGAACTCCCCCTGCCTCGATTCAGAACAATTCAGGCCTGCTCCAAGGACGCGCGGGCTTTCTTATGGCAGGCTAAACGCGTGGCAGACCGAGCGGCCAGAGGCGATGTCATGAAGGTAAATAGGACGGGTTTGCAGATCGGGGTGACGGTTCTTGCTCTCGGCGTAAGCGTGTTGGCGATGCCGGCCTCGCTCGAGGCGCAAAAGGCTGGCGGGATATCGCGTGTGGGCTGGCTGGAAGTCTGTGGCCCCGGTCCTCGGCGCCCCAACTTCGATATTTTCCGCGGTCGCCTAGCGGCACTAGGCTACGCCGAGGGGAAGAACCTCATTATCGAGCAGCGATTCGCAGATTGCCGATACGACCGGATGCCGGGTTTAGCCACTGAACTCGTGCAGGCGCCGGTCGATGTTCTGTTCACCATGGGCACGAGGGCGTCGCGGATCGTCGCTGAAACCGTGAAGACGACACCGCTTGTCGTCTACTCGTGCGACCCATTCGAGCACGTCACACGTCTCGCTCGGGGCCGTGGCAATCTGACGGGTGTTACATGCATGACAACGGAGCTCAGCCCGAAGCGTCTTGAACTCCTCCACGAGGCGGCTCCCAATGCCTCGCGGGTGATGTTTCTTCATGACCCTCAAGCTGCTCCCAACGCGTGGAAGCTGACGCAGGAGGCCGCCCCGCGTCTCGGTATCACATTGCAGCAGGCTCAAGTGGGTGCCGCCGAAGAGCTGCTGCCAGAACTCACGAGGATCACGAAGGAGCGTCCTGACGCGCTGTTCGTGTATCCCGACGTCGTTCTCAGCTCTTATCCTCGGCCGCAGCAGCTCGCCGAGTTTGCCATCAAGGCCCACTTGCCCATGATGAATGCGTTCCGCTTTTTCGCAGACGCCGGCGGTCTCATGACCTACGGCGCGGCCGCGTCGGAGATTTATACGAGCGCGGCCGAGCAGGTCGCAAAAATCCTGGGCGGCACCTCGCCGAGTGAGTTACCGCTCCGAGAGGCAACTCGGTTCGAGTTGGTCATCAATAACTGGACTGCGAAGGCGCTCGGACTCACAATCCCACCATCGCTGCTGGTTCGCGCCGACGAGGTGATCGAGTCACCACCGCCATTTGCTACACATTAGTCCGCGAATGGCACTAAGCGGACATGCCGCTGCATCGGTCGATATCCGCTTATTGGGGTAGAGCCGAGCCGTGCTATCCTTCGGTCCGAAAAGTACGGGAGACACCAGCAGTGAGAATCGCGCTCATTGGCGGCGCAGCAGCAGTACTGTGCGCGAGCCTACTTCCCTTCGTGACTTTGGCGCAGGACCGAGCCGACTGGGTTAGCGGCTTCCCGCGCGAGCCGGTCCCGGTTGCCGCCTGGCCCGCCGACAGAAAGGTCGCTGTCAGCTTCGCGCTCTTCGTCGAAGAGTTCGGCTTCGGCCAGGGCCCGGTCTTCCGCCCGGATTTGGCAAGCCGCAGCCCGGATCTCGTGAACGAGGCTTTCCGCCAATACTCGATCGAGTGGGGCAACGCGCGGGTTGGTCGGCTGTTCAAGGAGGTGGACGTTCCACTCACCATCGTGTTGAACGCCGAATTTCCCGGTCGGCACCCTTCGGTGTGGAAGGAGTTCCGCGCCATACAGCCCAACGCGCCGATCATCGCCCACGGCATGAACAATACGAGCCGCATGTTGCCGCTTGGGCGCGGGCTCGCGGCGCAGAAAGCCTACATCCGCGAGACGTTGGACCTGATTGCCGGCACAACGGGCGTGAGGCCGACCGGCTGGTCGAGTCCGAGCGTCTATTCCAACGGCGACACCATGCAGGCGATCGCCGCCGAGGGCATCACCTACACCATCGATCAGATGGATTCCGATATCATTTCGCGCTTGAAGACGCCGGACGGCCCGCTGATCCTGCTGCCCTATCCGGTCGTCGCGATCGACATGGGCCAGCACCTCTCGCGCATGAAGACGCCCGCCGAAATCGAGACGCTGTGGCTGGACTACGTGCTGGAGCTGGCGAGTGAAGCTCGCGCCGACCCCGCGCGTGGCGCGACGACGGTGGTCATCGGCATCCATCCCTTCGTGATCGGCACGCCCGACGGGGCGGCCGCCATGCGGCGCGTGCTCTCGCGTCTCAAGAAGGATGACAAGGTTTGGCTGACTGACACCGACGCCATCCTCAAGGCAGCTCACCTGAAATGAACGCCGGAGCTGAATGTCCGGTGTTGCACTAAGCGGACATGCCCGTCGACGCTCACATATTGCCGTGCCCGCGCTTGATGGTCTGGCGGATCACCGGCGCCGTGACCTGGTCGGAGATTTGGATGTTCCACATTTCGCTTTCGCCCTGCGCGGCGAAGTCGGCGAACAGCTTCGGGATTACCGACACATCGCGGATCTCGTGGCCGCGCAGGTCGAAGCCGCGCGCGATTTTTTCGAGCGCGGGCCGGCCGAACACAGCCAAGCTATCGTCGAGGCCGTCGGCGCGCAGCTTGTGAAACTCCGAGCCGTATCCGCCGTCGTTCATCGCGCAGATCAGGATGCGAAATCCTTGACGCTTGAGCGTCTCGAGCTCCTGGATATTGAACAAGAGCCCGCCGTCTCCTTCGAACAGCACGATCTTGCCCTCGCGGCCCTGCCAGCGCGCAGCCGCAACCCCAAGCGCATACGGCAGGCCGTTGCCGACCGCGCCGAATTCACGGACCGTCGTGTAGCGCTCCGCCGGCCTGCCACGCATCTGGGTGTTGAAATAGGCCTGATGGCCGCCGCCGACGACGATGTCCCAGTCCTTTGGAACGACCGCGTCGATGGCTCGGATCGCCTCGCGTGGATCCAGCACCCCGGGCGCGATGTCGAACGGCATCGAGTCCGCTGGCTCGGTCGCGATGCGATGCGCCAGCTCTTTTGTGCGTATAGCCGCCGCCGTCGGTTTGCCAACGCCCAACTTCTTGTCGAGACCGGCAAGGATTGCCTCGATGCCGATGAGCGCATCTGATCTGACGTAGATGTCGGCGGCCTTCTGCCCATCGCGCAAGCCGCGCGGGGCATCATCCAACTGGATCTTGCAGGCCTTTGTGAAGTAGTGCCCGCCGCCGACGTAGTAGGATAGGCTCGTGCCAACCGCGAGCACGACGTCCGCGGACTCGTACATCTCCCTGCCCAACGACGTGAAGTAGCTGCCGGTGGTGCCGAGCCCGAACGGATGGTCGTCGAAGAGACCGCGCGCCGGCAGCGTGTTGGAGAGCAATGCCCCGCAGCGATCGGCGAGCTTGATCACCGCATCCCGTGCGCCGGACCACAACACGCCGCGGCCACCAAGGACGATAGGCCGCTTTGCCGCGGCCAGCCGCTCGACGGCCTCGGCCACGACCTCGGGATCGGGGTGCATGCGCCCGACTTTGGGCTGGTACATCGCCGAGGTCTCGTAGGGCTGGTTGGCCATGTGCTCGACCTTCTGCAGGTCGTAGGGAATGCCCAGCACCACCGGCCGACGCTCGTCCTTGGCGATGTGGAAGGCCTCGCGCACGTAGTCCATCATGCGCGGCACGCTATGCGCGGCGATGTAATGCGCCCCGGTCGCCGTCACCAGCGGCGCCTGGTCAATGTACTGATTGTAGAATTTGGCGTTGATCGGCGCCTCGCCGGCGAACACCACCATCGGCAGGCGGGCGCGAACCGCGGCCGGCAGCGCCGTCATCAACTGGGTCACGCCAGGGCCGCACGTGACGGAGGCAACGGCGAGCTTGCCGGTGGCTACGTTGTAGGCTGTCGCCGCTGCAACGGTGCTGTGCTCGTGCCTGACGTGGACGGTATGTACGCCCGGCAGTTTGGCAAAGGCGGTGGACCAGTGCATATTGCCGTCGCCCATCAGGACGAACTGAGTGTCGACTCCCTCCGCAAGGAACGCTTCTGCGAGGGCTTCGTAGAGTTTTGGCATGGGCGCGGTACCCTTGGGTGGAGGCCCGCCGATGGCACCCTTGCCGCCGTTGCAATAATTGGGATTCGGCACCTCCCGCTGGCGGCTCAAAGGAAACGCTACATTAGGCTTGCACGCAGGCGGAAGGGGCATCATCTTTTTTCTTGCCGTACAAGAGTCCGCTCCGGCACTAAGCGGACATGCCTCGCGCGGCTGCACGTCGAGCGCTCGAAGCCGCTCACCTACGACTATGCCGATCTGTACGATCCGGCGCGGCGCGCGGCGCTTAAAGCGGCGCTGCGGGAATCTCGCCCCGCGTAGCGGATGCCTAACTACGGTCAGGAGATGGAGCATGTGGCTAGAGGATCACTTTGGAAGCGGTTCGAGCTTACAGCGCAATGAGCGAGTTAAATTGGCGGCCTCGTTTTGGAACAACATAGGGGCAGGCATGGTGATTGGCGGCTTGGCCGCGGCATTCTTCTTAGACAAGCCGGAAGGGACGTGGACGAAAGTCGGTATTGCGATAGCGGGGCTTGTGCTTGGCTGGCTTTGCTACTCAATCGCCAGCAACATCTTGACTTATATGCACACAGCGATCGAAGAGCGCCGCTAGGGCGCAGGTGCCAAAGATGGTTCAGCCGAGCAACCTCGGGAAGACCCGGACAGATCGCGAGCTGTTCGCCAAGAGCTGCCGGCGTAAATGACGGAGTTTTCTTAGCTGATCTTAGCTGATCAAGTGCCTGCTGCGAGGACGATGCCCGTGACGAATGCAGCGACGCGTAGCCCGTATGGAGCGCAGCGACATGCTATGACCCCCACCCCGCCCGCCTTCGCTACGCTTCGGCGCATAGCCGATGCGTTCGCATCGGCGTTCTTGGCGCTAAGAACGGCGGCCGAAGGCCGCCTATCCCTCCCCACAAGGGGAAGGGTAAAGACCGAGTTTGCCGCCGCTGCTGTACTTCAGCCGAGCGCGGGCTACTTCGCCGCGGCGACTGCGGCCTCCGGCGCGACCAGGCGATAACCCACGCCGAGCTCGGTCAGCAGGATGCGCGGCTGGGTCGGATCGACCTCGATCTTCTGGCGCAGCTTGCGCACGAAGATGCGCAGATAATGCGTGTCGTGCAGGTGCGGCGAGCCCCACACTTCCTTGAGCAGGAATTGGTGGGTGACGACGTTGCCCGCGTGCTGCGCCAACAGCTGCAGCAGCCGGTATTCCTTGGGCGTGAGCATGACGCGCACGCCGTTGATGGTGACGATACGCGCGGCAAGGTCGATGCTGAGCGGCCCGACTTTGACCACCGGCTCGCCGGTGGAGACGCGCACGTGGCGGCGCATCGCGGCGTGGGCGCGCGCCAAGAGCTCCGCCATGCCGAACGGCTTCACCACATAATCGTCGGCGCCGCTTTCCAACAGGCGCACCTTCTCCGCCTCGTTCGAGCGCACCGACAGCACGATGATCGGAACGTTCGACCAGGCGCGCAGGCGCTCGAGGACCTCGCTGCCGTCCATGTCGGGCAAGCCGAGATCGAGAATGACGAGCTCGGGCGGGGTGAGCGTCGCGCAGCGCACCGCATCGGCGCCGGTCTCCGCGTCCTGCACGGCAAACCCGTCGAGCTCGAGCCCGGCCCGCAGAAAGCGGCGAATCTGCACTTCGTCGTCGACAACGAGGACAACGGGATTGGCTTCAGTCATCGGGACCGACCTCGGGTTGGCTCGTAGGCGTTGCAAAGGGAAGGTGGATGGACACGGTGGTGCCTCGATCGGCGCCCGCGCTCGCGGCCTCGATCTTGCCGCCGTTGGCCGAGACGAAGGCCTTCGCGATCCATAGGCCGAGACCCGAGCCCGACGTCGTGGTCGCGTGGCGGGGACCGCGGAAAAATCGCTCGCCGAGTTGGGTGCTCTCCTGGGCCGTCAGCCCCGCTCCCTCGTCATGCACCGACAGCACGAGGTCACGGCCATTGCGCTTGGCGGCGACCGTGATCGGGGAGCCTGGCGGCGAATATTTCGCGGCGTTATCGACGATCTGGCCGAATGCCTGCTCGACCAGCACGGGATCGACATAGATGAACGGCAAATTGGAATCCATGTCGAGCGAGACATGGTGCCCGGAGAGCCGCCGGCGCCGGCGCTCGAGCGCGGCGTTGACGATGTCCTGCGGCTCGATCCATTCCTGCCGCGGCCTGATCTGTTCGCGGCTGATGCGGGTCGCATCGAGGAGATTCTGAATCTCGCTATTGAGGCGCTCCGCCTCGTCGCGCACGACGCCGGCGAGCGAGGTCAGCCGCTCGTCCTTGGCGATCGGCGGTGATTTGCTCAGCACCGTCGCGGCGCCAAGGATGGAAGCGAGCGGCGTACGCAATTCGTGCGACACCGAGCCGATCAGCGCCTCGCGCAGCAGCTCGGTCTCGGAACGCATTTTCGCATCATTGAGCGCGCGGGCGACGTCGAGCTGCTCGAGCGTGGCCGCGGCATCCGACAGCACGTCGTCGACGCGCTTGCGCACCTCATCGATCGCGGCCGACGGAACGCTGCCGAGATCGATGGCGATGACGCCGAAATCGGCGTTCTTTTGCGACACGCGGCGAACCAGCCAGATGTCGCCGGCACCGTCGTCCACGATGGTCGCGAGCGTGCGGCCCGCTTGAACCTCCGCGATCGCATCACGCACGCGCTGCGACAATGCGCCATGCTCGGCGTTGGCGTCGCGATCGGACGCGGCTCCGAACAGCACCACCTTGCGCTGAACGAGGTTGGCGAGGTGCTCTTCGATCGCGAGATAGATGTCGGCGGCCGATGACGACGCCGCAAGCCGCCGCGAGAAGGCATAGAGATCGCCCATTTCCTTCTCGCGCCGCTGGGCGAGTTCCTTTTGCCGCTTCATCGAATTGGCAAGGTGGCTGGTCACCACCGCCACCACCATGAACAGCAGGAGATTGACGATCTCGTTCGGCCGCGCGAGATAAAAACTGTAATAGGGCGAAAAGAAAAAATATCCCGACCAGAGCACGCCGGCGACCGCCGCGACCAGCGCCGGAATGAGGCCAAGGTGCCAGCCGGCGAGCAGCACGGGCAGCAGATAGACGGCCGAGCCGCGGCGGACCTCGAGCGATTGAGTGAGCGCATAGACCACGACCGTGGCGACCGCCACCATCGCGAGCGCGAGAACGCTGCCGCGCAATTCGCGTCGGACCCTATCCATTCCAACCACGGACCGTCCTCCTGCCGGCAACGGCGCGGACGTCTCAAGGATAGTACTCACGCAGCGGATGGTCATCCCTGTCCCGCCGCGCTGGTTAAGCAGCACCCATGCTTGCAGAGCGGGAGTCCGGCGCACCATTTGACGTGCTGTCGTCCCCGCGAAAGCGGGGACCCATGAACACCGGCCTCTGGAATATGGG
>CBFGVM010000178.1:0-8358 GCA_965652015.1 uncultured Alphaproteobacteria bacterium | reverse complement strand
GCTGGTTGATGCAGGTGTTCTGGTTCGAGCGCTGGAACTTCATCAGCCGATAGATATCGACGCCCGGTTTGGTCGGATCGGATTCCTCCGTCGCGCGCACCACGATGCGCGTGGCGTCGACCTGGTCGACGATGCCGGTGCGCCGCGCCGCGATCGAGGCGCCGGAGTCACGCGCCACCACGCCCTCCATGCCGGTGCCCACGAAGGGCGCCTCGGCGCGCAGAAGCGGCACTGCTTGGCGCTGCATGTTGGAGCCCATCAAGGCGCGGTTGGCGTCGTCGTTTTCAAGGAATGGAATGAGCGCCGCTGCCACCGACACCAGCTGCTTCGGCGACACGTCCATGAAATCGACCTTGTCGGCGGGAACCATCTGCACGTCGCCGGCGTGGCGGCATACGATCAGGTCCTCCGTGAAGCGCCCGCGATTGTCGACCGCAGCGTTGGCCTGGGCGACGGTGTAGCGTCCTTCCTCCATCGCCGAGAGATAGATCACCTCGTCGGTGACGCGGCCGTCCTTGACCTTGCGATACGGCGTCTCGACGAACCCGTACTTGTTCACCCGCGCATAGGTGGCGAGCGAGTTGATCAGGCCGATATTGGGCCCCTCCGGCGTCTCGATCGGGCAGATGCGGCCGTAATGAGTGGGATGCACGTCGCGCACCTCGAAGCCGGCGCGCTCGCGGGTCAGACCGCCCGGCCCGAGTGCCGAGAGCCGCCGCTTGTGCGTGATCTCCGACAGCGGATTGGTCTGATCCATGAATTGGCTGAGCTGCGAGGATCCGAAGAACTCGCGCACCGCCGCCGCCGCCGGTTTGGCGTTGATCAGGTCCTGCGGCATCACCGTATCGATGTCGACCGACGACATGCGCTCCTTGATCGCGCGCTCCATGCGCAGGAGCCCGATGCGGTACTGGTTCTCCATCAGCTCGCCGACCGAGCGCACCCGGCGGTTGCCGAGATGATCGATGTCGTCGATGTCGCCTTTGCCGTCGCGCAGGTCGACCAGCGTGCGGATCACCGCGATGACGTCTTCCTTGCGCAGCACGCGCACGGTATCGGGCGCGTCGAGGTCGAGCCGCATGTTCATCTTGACGCGGCCAACCGCTGAGAGGTCATAGCGCTCGGGGTCGAAGAACAGCGACTGGAACATGTTCTGCGCGGTATCGAGCGTCGGCGGCTCGCCCGGCCGCATGACTCGATAGATGTCGAACAGCGCGTCCTCGCGCGTCATGTTCTTGTCGACAGCGAGCGTATTGCGGATGTAGGCGCCGACATTGACGTGGTCGATGTCGAGCAGCGGCAACTCCTTGTAGCCGGCCTCGTTCAGCGTCTTGAGCGTCTTCTCGCTGATCTCCTCGCCGGCTTCCGCATGGATCTCGCCGGTCTTCGGATTGACGAGATCCTCGGCGATGTAGTGACCGACCAACTCCTGGTCGGTCATGCGCAGCGCCTTGAGCCCCTTCTCGCCCAGTTGGCGCGCCTGGCGCACGGTGAGCTTCTTGCCGGCCTCCAACACGACCTTGCCGGAATCGGCGTCGACGAGATCGTTGATCGCCTTGTAGCCGCGGAAGCGGTTGGCATCGAACGGCACGCGCCAGCCGTCCTTCTGCCGCTTATAGGCAACCTTGCGGTAGAAGGTTGTGAGGATTTCCTCCGCGTCCATGCCAAGCGCGTAAAGCAGCGACGTCACCGGGATTTTGCGGCGCCGGTCGATGCGCGCATAGACGATGTCCTTGGCGTCGAATTCGATATCCAGCCAGGAGCCGCGATAGGGAATGATGCGCGCGGCAAACAGGAGTTTGCCCGACGAATGGGTCTTGCCCTTGTCGTGATCGAAGAACACGCCGGGCGAGCGGTGCATCTGTGAAACGATGACGCGCTCGGTGCCGTTAACGACGAAGGTGCCGTTGTTGGTCATGAGCGGGATATCGCCCATGTAGACATCCTGCTCCTTGATGTCCTTCACCGACTTGGCGCCCGTCTCCTCGTCGATATCGAACACGATGAGACGCAACGTCACTTTGAGCGGCGCGGCGTAAGTCATGCCACGCTGGCGGCACTCGTCGACGTCGTATTTCGGAGCCTCGAACTCGTACTTGACGAATTCGAGCATCGACGTGTTGGAAAAATCCGAGATCGGGAACACCGATTTGAATACGGCTTGCAGGCCCTCGTCCGGCCGGCCGCCGATCGGTTCCTTCACCAGCAGGAACTGGTCGTAGGACGCCTTTTGAACCTCGATGAGGTTCGGCATCTCTGCGACTTCTTGGATTTTCCCGAAAAACTTGCGAACGCGCTTGCGACCCGTAAACGTCTGCGCCATCTCATCTCTCGCGTTGTCGAACCGTCGGGGCCGGGACGACTCTCCGGAAGGCCGCCATCCATCGCGACCATCGGGACAGCCGTCGAAGCCCTCAATCGTATGCGATTCGGCGGACTGCCGAAGCGCCATGCCTCTGCCGGAGCGCGGCAGAGATATGGACGATTCCGGAGTTTGCGCACCCCGGAATCACGTGCGCTGCCTTCACACTTACTTGAGTTCCACCTTGGCTCCGGCCTTTTCCAGCTGAGCCTTGACCTTCTCGGCCTCGTCTTTGGTGACGCCTTCCTTGACTGGCTTGGGCGCACCCTCGACCAGATCCTTGGCCTCCTTGAGGCCCAAACCCGTGAGGGCGCGCACTTCCTTGATCACCTCGATCTTCTTCTCGCCGGCGGCGGTGAGCACCACGGTGAACTCGGTTTTCTCCTCGGCCGGAGCGGCGGCAGCGCCACCGCCTGGAGCTGCGGCGACGGCCACGGCGGCCGCGGCGGAGACGCCCCACTTCTCCTCGAGCATTTTCGACAGATCTGCGGCCTCGAGTACCGTGAGCTTAGATAGGTCGTCGACGAGTCTTTGCAAATCAGCCATTGGACATCCTTGTGGGTTCGAACCAGTTTGCGACGCGTATCATGCGGTCTCGTTTTTCGCGGCGTAGGCTTGCACCACGCGAGCGACCTTGGTGGCGGGCGCATTGACGAGCTGCGCGATCTTGGTGGCCGGCGCCTGAATGAGGCCGATGATCTTGGCGCGCAGCTCATCGAGTGACGGCAGCGCCGCGAGCGCCTTGACGCCGTTGGCGTCGAGCGCCGTCTTGCCCATGGCGCCGCCCAGGATCACGAACTTGTCGTTGGCCTTGGCAAAATCGGCGGCCACCTTGGGTGCGGCCACCGGATCGCTGGAATAAGCGATGAGCGTCGGGCCTTTGAGCAGCGGGACGATCACGGCTGCATCGGCGCCTTCGAGCGCGAGCTTGGCGAGGCGGTTCTTGGCGACCTTCACCGCTCCGCCCGCCTGCTTCATCTGCCGGCGCAGCGTCTGCATCTGGGCGACATTGAGCCCGGAATAATGAGCGACCACCACGACATTGGTGCTCTTGAAGACACCGCTGAGCGTCGCGACGAGCTCTTTTTTAGCCGCTCGATCCACTGCAAACTCTTTCCGCTTGGCGGCCCCTGCTCACCTTTGGGAACCGCCCGTTGCGACCCGCTATGCCAGCCTGGCGCGGTACAACCGCGGGCAAGATGGCGCTGCTGAGATCCTGCCCTCCGGCGCGGCATAAGCCACGCTCGGCTTTCGAGGTTCCAACCGGTCGCGGGGCTCTCGGGCCCCAAAACGGTCTTCCCCGTCTATGCAGGCCATTGAGCCGGAGACCGGCACCTGCAGTCTCGGACAGGACGGACGTCCGAAAACCCGCGGAACGTCCTGGCGCCAAAAAGAAATTGCGCGATTGGGTCCGGTTCCTTTCAGAGAAATCCCGCGGGATGCCCAAAAGGAAAGAAGTCCTAACCGCCATGTTTTCCTTGAAGCGCGCAAAGGCGCGCCGACAAACCAGGGCCGGCACGCCCTGACCGTTATGTAGAGGTTTCCGGCGGCTTTGCCAAGCACAATTGCGCGCAAAGGCGCGATTTTTGCCCGGTTCCCCCAGGTCCTAATTTTGTCACCGGCAGCCGCTAGGAGGCCCGGCCGCCGGCACTCGGACGGCGCGCCAAAACGCGGGGGCTAGCGGATGCAACAACGTCTCACCATCACCATCCTCCTGGCGGCCGCGCTCGCCCATTTCTCCTGCACTGCTGCCACCGCGCAGTCGGCGGGGCACTCGGAGTTAAAGCAAATCCAGCTGACCGAGAAACAGGTCCAGGGCGTGATCTCCGCGCAGAAGGATGTTGCGGCGATCTTCGACAAGCTCCAGGGACCGCCGCCGGATGAGCTACCCGCACCTATCCTGACCGAGCTAGACACCGCCGCGAAGAAGCATGGCTTCAAGGATTTCAACGATTATGACGAGGTGGTTGGAAACATCACCATGGTGATGGCCGGCATCGATCCGAAGACCAAGGCGTTCACGGAACCCGCGGTCGCGATCAAACAAGAGATCGCGGAGGTCACCGCCAACAAAACCATGCCCGCGCGGGAAAAGAAGCAAATGCTGGAGGAACTCAACGAAGCGCTGAAGTCGGCGCAACCTATTCAATTTCCCGCCAATATCGAGTTGGTGAAAAAGTATTACGACAAGATCAACGGCGCGCTCCAATAGCGCCGCTACACCCTGTACCAATCCTCTTCCGGCCGAGCCGCCACAGCGGCGAGGGCCGCCGCAGCCCATAATGATTTGGCCCGTGGTTATGGATTGCGGGCTCACGGGCACACGCAGGCAAGCTTGCGCAGGCCGCGTACATTTTGCCTGCGCTGCCCGCGCCCGCAATGACGGTGGCGCTTAGCCGCGGCTGCACGAAAGCTGCCGAGACGATGCGCAGGTGATAAGGAGAGAGAGAGAGAAGGCGAGCGAGAACGCGGGAGAGCAACAATGGCATCGAGCGGGAGCCGCATTCTCACGACGCACGTCGTCAGTTTGGTGCGACCGCCGCGGCTGATCGAGTTCCTGCACAAGATCGAGGACGGACAGCCCTACGATCGGACCGCCTACGAGACCTGTCTGAAGGAAGCGATCGAGACGGTCGTACGCCAGCAGGCCGATGCCGGCATCGACATTGTCAGCGACGGGGAGTTCAGCAAGGGCCGCAACTGGGCCTTCTATGTCCACGACCGCCTCACCGGCGTCGTCAGCCGGCCGCTGACACCGGAAGAGGCCAAGGATCCCATGGCCGCGGTGGGCGGCGGGCAGGACCGCGTCGCCTTCCCCGAATTCTATGCCGAGTACGACCGGGCCTCGGGCCTCAGCAAGCGGCTGGGCTCGCGCTTCGTCGTCAACACCGCGCTCACCTACACGGACGCGCAGGTCAAGCGCGACATCGCCAACCTCAAGACGGCGGCTGCCAAAGCGAAAGTGACTGGCGCCTTCCTGCCGGTCGTTGCACCGGCAAGCGCATTGCCCAACGCCAAGAACGAACACTACCCGGACGAGAAGAGCCTGCTCTGGGCGCTGGCCGACTGCCTGCATCAGGAATACAAGGCGATTGTCGATGCCGGCCTGTACGTGCAGATCGACGACGCCTTCCTCCCCTACATGCACGAAAAAATGGTGCCGCCGATGACGCACGCCCAGTACCGCGAATGGGCGCAACTGCGCATCGACGCGCTCAACCACGCGCTCAAAGGTATCCCGCCGGAGCGCTCGCGCTACCATATCTGCTGGGGCAGCTGGAACGGGCCGCACGCCTTCGACGTGCCGATGAAGGACATCGTCGACCTGATGCTGCAGGTAAACGTCGGCGCCTATCAGTTCGAGGCTGCCAATCCGCGCCACGAGCACGAATGGGTCGTGTGGCGCTCCGTGAAGCTGCCGCCCGGCAAGGTGCTGATCCCGGGTGTCATCAGCCACGCGACCAACATTGTCGAGCATCCCGAACTGGTAGCGCAACGCATCGTGCGGCTCGCCAATATCGTTGGGCGCGAGAACGTCATGGCCGGCACCGATTGCGGCTTCGCGCAGAGTCCGTTCGCTCAGCGCGTTCACCCCACCATCATGTGGGCCAAGCTCAAGTCGCTGGCCGAAGGCGCAAAGATTGCAACCGATGAACTCTGGGGCCGGCGCTCTGCGGCGTGAGCGCGGCGCGGGCTCAATCGAAAGTCAATCGCCATCAACGGCAGATAAGCGAAGCGGGAGCTTAACGCTCCCGTTTGCTTTTAGTGCCCGAACAATGAAGCCGGCTCGACCTTGACCCCGGGGCCCATGGTCGAGGAGATGGCGACCCGGTTGATGAAGGTGCCCTTGGCGCCGGCAGGCCTTGCTTTCTGCACCGCGTCCGCAAACGCTTTGATGTTCTGCACCAGGTGCTCGGCCGGGAACGACGCCTTGCCGACGCCCGCTTGCACGATGCCGGCCTTCTCCACCCGGAATTCCACCGAGCCGCCCTTGGCGCCTTTGACCGCGCTGGTCACGTCCATGGTGACGGTGCCGACCTTGGGGTTGGGCATCATGCCGCGCGGACCCAAAACCTTGCCGAGGCGTCCGACCAGCGGCATGAGGTCGGGCGTAGCGACACAGCGGTCGAAATCGATGTTGCCGCCCTGCACTTTTTCCACGAGGTCCTCGGCGCCCACGACGTCGGCGCCGGCGGCTTTGGCTTCATCCGCCTTGGCGCCGCGCGCGAACACCGCCACGCGCACGCTGCGGCCGGAGCCGTTCGGCAGGTTGACGATGCCGCGCACCATTTGATCGGCATGGCGCGGATCGACGCCGAGATTCATCGCGACCTCGATGGTCTCGTCGAACTTGGCTTTTGCCCGCTCCTTGACCATCTTGACCGCGTCTTCGAGGGGATAAAGCTTGGTGCGGTCCACGCCTTCGCGGATCGCTGTGGTGCGTTTTCCGAGCTTGGACATGACGATTACCCCGCGACCTCGATGCCCATCGAGCGAGCAGAGCCTTCGACCATCCGCATCGCCGCCTCGATGTCATCGCAGTTCAAATCCTTCATCTTTTGTTGGGCGATCTCGCGCACCTGCGCCTTGGTCACGGTGCCGGCCCGGTCGCGGCCGGGCGTCTTCGATCCGCTCTCGAGCTTTGCCGCTTTCTTGATGAAATAGGACACGGGCGGCGTGCGCATCTCGAAGGTGAACGAACGGTCCTGATAGACCGTGATCACGACCGGGATCGGCGATCCCTTCTCCATCTTCTGCGTCTGCGCGTTGAACTGCTTGCAGAACTCCATGATGTTGAGGCCGCGCTGCCCCAGCGCCGGCCCGATCGGGGGCGATGGATTGGCCGCTCCCGCCGGCACCTGCAATTTGATGTAGCCGGTGATCTTCTTTGCCATGCTCAACTCCTGTCCGTGACCGTGATCGGCCGATTCAGGATCCGTGGTGCGGATCGAGGCGGTTGGCGGCCGCCGTCACCTCCCACGTTTCACTCTTCACTGTCATTGTCGGGCATAGCGCGTCGGAAGACGCGCGTAAACGCGCCTATGACCCCGCAATCATCCTTTTTCGTCACAAGATGGATGCCCAGGTCAAGCCGGGCATTGTGCTCGACGCCCCTCACAGTTTTTCCACTTGTCCCATCTCGAGCTCGACCCGCGTCGGCCGGCCAAAGATGGAGACCGCGACCTTGAGCCGCGAGCGACCCTCGTCGACCTCCTCCACCACGCCATTGAAGGAAGCGAACGGCCCCTCGGAGACCCGCACCTGCTCGCCCACTTCGAAAGACACCGACGGCTTCGGCCGCTCGATGCCTTCCTGCACCTGGTGCATGATGCGCGCGGCCTCGGCGTCGGAAATCGGCTTCGGCTTGTTGTCGGCGCCGAGAAATCCGGTGACCTTCGGCGTGTTCTTGATGAGGTGATAGGCCTCGTCGGTGAGATCCATCTTCACCAGCACGTATCCGGGGAAGAACTTGCGCTCGGCGTCGACCTTTTGGCCGCGGCGCACTTCCACGACCTTCTCGGTCGGCACCATCACCTGCTCGAACAGATGCTCGAGGTGGCGCTGTTTGGCCTGCTCGCGGATCGAATCGGCGACCTTGCGCTCGAAATTCGAATAGGCCTGGATGATGTACCAATGCTTGTCGGACATTCCGCCGGCTCCCTCAACCGCCGATGCCGAGAATGTAGGTCACGACCATACGCATGAGCCAGTCGGCCAGCATGAAGAATGCGGCGGCGACGAACACCATCACGAACACCATGAGCGTGGTGATGAAAGTCTCACGCCGGCTCGGCCACGTGACCTTCTGCGCCTCGACGCGCACCTCCTGCAAGAATTTAAACGGGCTGATCTTCGCCATACGGCCTACCTGCCGCCGTCTCGGGCGTGCGGCTCCAACTCATTGGGCTTTCTGAACTTTGCCGAGCGATCCGGGCTACGCCTGGCAGGAGTGGAGGGACTCGAACCCCCAACCCCCGGTTTTGGAGACCGGTGCT
>CBFGVM010000177.1:0-8360 GCA_965652015.1 uncultured Alphaproteobacteria bacterium | reverse complement strand
AAGACAAAAGCCAAGGCGACGAAGCGCAAGGTGTCGCCGATCCCGAAAGGTTATCACGCGGTGACGCCTTACTTGAGCGTGCGCGGCGGCGCTGCGGCGATCGAGTTCTACAAGAAGGCGTTCGGAGCGAAGGAGATCATGCGCATGCCCGGCCCGAAGGGCGATATCGGCCATGCCGAGATCGAGATCGGCGGCTCCCGCATCATGCTCGCCGACGAATACCCGCAGATCGATTTCCTGAGCCCGGCGACGCGTGGCGGCACCACGGTGACCATCCATCTCTACGTGCCGGACGCCGACAAGATGATGCAGCGCGCGATGGCGGCGGGCGGCAGCGTCGTGCAGCCCATGGCGGACCAATTCTACGGCGACCGCACCGGGTCGCTGCGCGATCCATTCGGCCACGTCTGGCACCTCGCCACGCGCAAGGAGAACCTCTCCATGGCCGAGCTGAAGAAGCGCGCCGCGCAGGCCGCCAAGGAACGAGGCGGGACCTAGGCTGAGAGCCGCTCTATTCGGCCTGGATGTTGGCGGCCCTGACCAATTCCCCGCGCACGGCAAGGCCTTCCCTGATCGTCGCGGCAAGCGCGGCTGGCGTGCTCGGTGCCACCGCAAGCCCGAGCGAGGCAAGCTTCTCCTTCACGGCATCCGTCGTCAGTACTTTCACCATCGCCTCATTGAGGCGCGTGATGAGTGGCGCCGGCGTGCCTGCCGGCGCGAAGAAGCCGAGCCACGACGACATTTCGAAGCCGGGGACGGTCTCGCCGATGGTCGGGACGTCCGGCATCGCCGCGTAGCGGCTCTTTTCCACGACCGCCACGATCTTGATCTTGCCGCTGGTGAGATGCGGAACGGCGGTCGAGAGGCTGAGAAACGCGACCTTGATGTGGCCGCCGAGCAGATCGTTGATGGTCGCGCCGCCGCCGCGATAGGGCACATGCACGATGTCGATACCGGTTTTCTGCCGCAGCAGCTCGCCGGCCAGGTGATGGGGAGAGCCGACGCCGGACGAGCCGTATTGCAGCTTGCCCGGATTGGCTTTGGCGTAAGCGATCAGCTCCGCCACGGAATTGACGGGCAAATCGACGTGGACCGCGAGGCAGATGATGTTCGCGCCCGCATTGGTGATCGGCGCGAAGTCTTTGACCGGATCGAACGGCGTATTCTTATAGAGAAAGACGTTGCTGGTCATGATCGCGTCGGTGCCGACCATGAGCGTGTAACCGTCGGCCGGCGCGCGTGCGACATAGCCGGCGGCGATATTGCCGCCCACGCCCGACCTGTTGTCGACGATGACGGATTGCCCCCAGGCGGCGTTGAGCCGTTCGGCCATGGTGCGCGCGAGCAGATCGCTGGTCGCACCCGGCGTATAGCCGACCACGATCGTGACCGGCCGCGAAGGAAAATCCTGTGCGACTGCCGGCGCGGGTACGATCAGGGCGGCGAGGACGATTGCGCAGAGCCCGGAAATGCGAGGGCACGAATTCATGCGGTGCTCCTTCTGCGTCACGCGAGCGCAACGCTTCGATCGGTCTGTGCATCACTATCGGATAAAGCGGCGGTGAAAAAAAGCCGGCGGGACGATTGCTGCGCGGTTCATGCTCTCAAGGACACGGCGCTTGAGATCTCGATTTGTTTTGAGCGCTGTAGCCCCCCATTCGTCAGATCCACTCCAAAAGTATCGGACAAGCCTGTTTTCCCGATTGCGGTCAACCGCAACGCGCGACTGTCGCGTTCCCGGACCAGCCAACCCAGATCCAGGCAGCGACGCCAGATCTCCGCGCCCACAAGACCGGCGACGTGATATCGGCGCTCGCTCCAATCCAGACAAGGTCGGCAGAAGATTCGTTTGCCGCGCGAACGCAGGTCCGCACCGAACGCAGTCAGAAAGCGCGTACCGGCATCCGTCACCTCGCCGCCGTCTTCGGTGAGGACTATGTGTCCATTGGCGATGAGCGCATCGGTGACGGCGACGCCGACCTGGCCGGCCAAATGATCGTAGCAGGTGCGCGCGAAGCGAAGCGCATCGTCTCGAATCGAGCGCGGTTGATAGCGCGACGGCACCTCGATCGCAGCGACTGCGATGATGCTTTCGATCATCCGTGCGACTAATGGCGACGCGATGCGATAATAGCGAAAGCGCCCCTGCTTCGTGACCGCGATGAGCCGCGCCTCGACAAGCTTGACGAGATGCTCGCTTGCGGTCGGACGTGAGACTCGAGCGAGGTAAGCAAGTTCGCTGCCGGTCAGGGCTTGGCCCCCCATGAGGGCGGCCAGAATGGTTGCGCGTGCGGTATCCCCGACAAGCGCCGCAACCTCGACCAAATTTGCGGCCGCGACCATGGGCAACTTTACCGCCGCGGCGGCACCGTCAGCAAGCAACGACAGTTCGGCACGCGCCTAACCAACGGAAAACGACAGACAACCGCTTTGCTGCGAGGATCGTGCCGCTTGAGACCCGCGCGAGTGAACCAGATAGGAGGATCGCCATGAAGAGACAGGCCATTCGGGTAGAACCGTTGTCCAGCTATGCCGAAGCCCGCAAGGTACCGAGCACAATGGCCATGCGGTGCGGCGATCTCGTCTTTGTGTCAAATATCCCGCCCTACGATCCGGTCACGGGCGAGATCAAGCGTTTGCCAATTGAACGGCAGGCTGAGATCGTGCTCGACCAGATGAAGCTCTGCTTGACGACGGCGGGCTCCTCGCTGGATAGGGTGATCAAGTGCAACGTGTATTGCACTGATGCGGCGCATTTCCAGGCGATCAATTCGGTTTATGCGCGGTATTTTCCGTCGGACCCGCCGGCGCGAAGCTTCATCTGCGTCTCGGCCTGGCACGGGCCGTTTGACGTGGAGATCGACTGCATTGCCACGATCTGACACGCTCGCGCCTCGATGAGGCCTCTGTCAGGTCCTCACGCCAGGACTCTAATCCTTGTCCCAGCGGCTCGCTATGATTGAGCTTGGCCGCGCTTGCCTCGGTTGATCGCAGTAGCTTAGCCTGCGTGTTCCACCACCGGGCGAGCATGTAATGTCAGTCGGGACTCTCAAATCGCCGGTCGCCGAACCCGATGTTGCCGACCTCTTGGCGCGCGCCCGCGCGATTGCCGAGCTTGCGCGCGAACGGGCGCAGCAGACGGAAGCCGATCGCCGCGTCGGGAACGACATGATCGCGCGCATGCGGCAGGCCGACCTGTTCCGCGTCATGCAGCCGCGCGCCTACGGCGGATTCGAGTACGGCTTCGACGTGTTCGCGCAGATCGTCGCCGCCATCGCGGCCGGATGCGGTTCGACCGGCTGGGTCTACGCGCTGCTCGCCTCGCACCAGTGGCTCATCGCCTGCTTCTCCAAAGCGGCGCAGGACGAGGTCTGGCAGGACCGCAGCGCGCTCGCCGCCGGCAGCTACGCGCCGGTCGGTCGCGCTGTGGCCGCGGACGGCGGCTACCGGCTCTCCGGCGTGGGAAGTTTCTGCAGCGGTTGCGACAACGCCCAGTGGCAGCTCCTCGGCGGCATGATCCCGCAACCGGACGGGGCCGTGCAGCCGGGATTTTTTCTTCTGCGCACCAGCGACTGCATCATCGACGACAATTGGCACACCATGGGTCTGGCCGGCACCGGCAGCAAGAACATCGTCGCGCGCGACGCGTTCGTTCCCGCCCATCGCGTGCTTGCCTTCGCCGAGCTCGCCGATGCCGCCGCTCCCGGCATGCGCGCCAATGCCAATCCGCTTTATCGGCAGTCGTTCCTCGCCGTGCTGCCGGTCGCCATCGTGTCGCCGGTGCTCGGCATGGCGGAAGGCGCGCTCGCCGAGTTCCTCGCCATGGCGGGCGAGCGCACCACCCGCGGCGCAGTGGCCGGCGGCAACCGCCGCATGGCCGAGCTCACCACTGTGCAACTGCGCCTCGCCGAGGCGAGCGCGTGCATTGATGCAGCGCGGCTTCTGATGTTCCGCGATCTGGCGCAGGCGTTGGAGACGGCCGCGCGCGGAGAACCCATCAGCATGGACGTGCGGCTGCGCAACCGCCGCGACCAGGCGTTTTGCGTGCGGCTCTTGATCCAGGCCATCGATGCGCTGTTCCTCGCGGCCGGCGGGCAGGGCTTGTTCCTCGATCAACCGCTGCAGCGCGCCTGGCGCGACGCGCACGGCGCCGCCTCGCACATCAGCCTGAATTGGGATTCGACCGGAAGCATGTATGGCCAATATATGCTCGGGCTCGAGCCCAAGGGACAATATTGAGCGCGATCCGATCGCGCGCCTCAGGCTCGCTTCGACTCAAAACGCTCGAGCGCCTGCTCCACCGCCGCATCGGAAATGCGCGTGCGCGGCCAGCGGTAGAGCCAGCCATGCACGAACCAGATCACCAGAAAGCTGAACACGCCGGCGAACACCCAATCGGTGAAAAAATGCGCGCCGGCCGCCATGCGCAAGACTCCAACGGCGGAGCCAAAGGCCACCGCCGCACTGTAGGCGAGCGCGCGCCAGTGCGGCGGCACCACCGCGGCCGCCGCCAAGGTCCAGAACGCGCCCGACGGCTCGCCTGCGACGAAGGAGCAATTCTTCGGGCAATCTCCGCGCGGGTCCCACCACGGGCGGAAATGCTCGTCGCCGCCGAACTCGGTCACGTCGATCGGGCGCGGCCGGCCCCAGTGCTCCTTGAAGACGAGATTGGCGACAACACCGGGCGCGAGCGCGAGCGTGAGCAGCATCAGCACGATCGCCCGGCCGGGAATGATGAGCGGCCGCCGTGGCCAGATGAACTTGAGCGCGAGCGCGATCCACGCCGGCGCCGACACCAGCGTCACCAGCCACACGGCGACGTCGCGCGCGCGCAGATAAGTCGGATCGTAGGCGCGCCAGAATCCTCCGCGTTCTCGGTCGAAGAACAGCGCGGCGAGCTTGAGATCGAGATCGGGGCGGATTGCGAAGATGAGGCCCACCGTAGCGGCGACGGCAAGCGCGATCAAAAGGCCGGTTCGGTTCATGCGGCTGATCCCCCACGCGGGTCTAGCCGAGGCGCCGCGCGAGTTCAAACGGACATGGTGTCCCCGGTCCCGCTTTCGCGGCCAGGCGGCGGCCTTAGTGCTCCAGGGTGCGGCTTATTGCGGCTTCGTCGGCTGCTCGCGGCAGACCTCGATTTCGGCTTGGCTCCCCAGCGGCGAGAAATTGCCGCATTTGTCGCAACCCGCGAGCATAGCGCCGAGCACAATCAGCAAGGCGATGCAGGCAACGCCCCTGGCTTTCGTGCGCGTACCGGCTTTGGTGATTGCTTCCATGAGCCCCCGCCAATGGGCGCGCCAGAGTTGTCGTGCGCACCGCATTCTATGGCGGATTTCCTAACGGATTTCCGGCGGATGTGAGGCCGCCGGCAGCGCCGCGCCGGCGGGGCGGCGAAATACCGGTTTCCAAAAGCCGGCGCTGAAGCCCGCAATCGCCCAATAGGTAAGCCCGCCGGCAAGGCCGGCGGCGATCACCGGGAGCGGCTCGTTGAGCGGAACGCGGGTGTCATCGACGTAACCGAACAGATTCCAGCCGATCCAAGCCGAGACCGCGCCGTTTCCGGCATGAAATAGGAAGGAGCGAATGGCGAAGGTCTCGGAAATAAGGATTCCGATGGCGGCGGGAAGCCACATCAGGGAGAGCAGCATCACCAGCAACACCGGCGCCGCGAACACGAAGCCGAACATCGCAAAGACCTGCGTGTCCGGATGGGCGGCCGCTTCGCCAAGCTTCCAGGAGCCGAATACGATGACCAGCGTCGCCACCACGACCGCTACGAGATAACCGAGCGGCACCAGCACCAAGCGCAACAGCAGCCGGCCGAGGCTGTCCATCTCAATCGGTCATCGCCATGGCGCGCAGCGCCAGGCGCTCGCGCGCGGAGAGCTTTTCGCTTGCGCTCTTGAGCTGGCCGCAAGCGGCGAGGATGTCGCGCCCGCGCGGCGTACGCACCGGCGAGGCGTAGCCGGCGTTGAAGATGACCTCGGAGAATTTCTCGATCTGCTCCCAATCCGAGCATTCGTATCTGGTGCCGGGCCACGGATTGAACGGAATGAGGTTGATCTTCGCCGGTATCCCCGCGAGCAGCTTGACCAGGGCTTTGGCGTCGGCGAGCGAATCGTTGACGTCCTTGAGCATGACGTATTCGAACGTGATGCGGCGCGCATTGGAGAGGCCGGGATAATTGCGGCAAGCGTCGAGCAACTGCTCGATCGGATATTTGCGGTTGAGCGGAACGAGCTCGTTGCGCAGCTCATCGCGCACCGCATGCAGCGACACCGCAAGCATGCAGCCGATCTCGGCGCCCGCACGCGCGATATTCGACACGACGCCTGAGGTCGAAAGCGTGATGCGACGTTTGGAGATCGCGATCCCCTCACCGTCTGCCGCGATCAGCAGCGCGTCGCGCACGGCCTCGAAATTGTAGAGCGGCTCGCCCATGCCCATCATCACGATGTTGGAGACAAGGCGCTGGCCGCTTTTCTCTCCATCGCCCGCGGAGGAGCGGGCGTTGCCGCGCCCAGGCGCCGCGCCCAGCCAATCACCGAGCCGATCCCGCGCGACCATGATCTGGCCGACGATCTCGCCGGGGGTGAGATTGCGCACGAGCCGCTGCGTGCCGGTGTGACAGAACGAGCAGGTGAGAGTGCAGCCGACCTGGCTCGAGAGGCAAAGGGTCCCGCGGTCGGTCTCCGGAATGTAGACACATTCGATCTCGTGCGGCCGCTCGAGCGAATGTTCGCCGGGCAAACGCAGGAGCCATTTGCGCGTGCCATCGGTCGAGACCTGCTCGGCCACCACCTCGGGACGCGCCAGCGTGAAATGCGCCGCAAGCGCCGCACGCAGCTCCTTGGACACGCTCGTCATCGCATCGAAGTCGCGCGCACCGCGCACATAGAGCCAGTGCCAGATCTGCTGTACGCGCATCTTGCGCTGTGCCGGCGGCACACCGGCGATCGCGAGCGCCTCGCCCAGCTGCGCGCGCGACAACCCCACGAGCGAAGGTTTCGCCGGCGGCAGATAGCGCTCGAGCGGCGTCTTTTCGACGAAAGGCGCCGGCCCCGCGCTGGGCATCGTCGAGGAATCGGACGTGGTTTGCAGCGGTTCGGTCATCGTAGTGAAACAGCCATTATCTTGCGGCCTTTTAGCACAGATGGGGTGCCGAAGCCGACCGCGATAGGTTGCCGCTCGGCCAAAGCAGGCGCCGTCATTTTTCCTTCAACCGCTCGATCAGCGCCATGGCGGCGGCCGGCGCGCGAACTTTGGCGCCCGAGATCATGTAGATGAACACATCGCGCTTGCCTTGCGCGGGTGCTGCTGCTGCGATGGTGGCAAGATCATCCGGCGCGCCACCCGCGGCCCAAATGCCCGCACGTTCGGCCCAGCGGTCCAGCGCGCGGCGCGCATAGCCGGTCTTCTCCTTCGCCGAGGTGCGCTGCAGGCGGGCATAGACGAAATCGTCGGTCACATCCGCGATTAGCGGATGTTTGTCGGATTCGACGACGACGATCGCCACCGAGAACTTGCGCAACAATTCGATGAAGGCGGGCACGAGAAAGCTCTCGTGCCGCACCTCGACCGCGTGGCGGAGCGCGCGGCCATCGAGACTCGTGGGCAACAGCGCGAGAAACGCCGCGAAATCCGCCGGATCGAACTTCTTGGTCGGCGCCATCTGCCAGAGCACCGGGCCGAGCTTCGATTTCAACTCGAGCACGCCGCTCGCAAAGAAGCGCTCGATCGAGGGACCGGCCTCGGCCAGCACGCGGCGGTTGGTGGCGAATTGCGGACCTTTGACCGAGAACACGAAATCATCCGGCGTCTCGGCCGCCCATTTGCGAAAGCTGTCCGGCTTCTGCGTGCGGTAAAACGTGCTGTTGATCTCGATGCTGGTGAGTTTGCGGCTCGCGTAGTCGAGTTCGCGCGCCTGCGGCAGCCCCTTGGGATAGAACTCGCCGCGCCACGGCTCGAATACCCAGCCGCCGATGCCGACCCGGATCATGCGCGCACCTCGCCGATGCCATTCCGACACGGTTGGCGAGAGCGTGCAACCCGCAGCCGCGGGCGCTCCAATCAGGAGCCTCCGGCGCCCCTTATGCGCTTTCCGAGAGATGATGAGCTTGGGTGAGAGACGATGGGTTTCGCTACCGCTCAACCCGTCGTACCGGCCGTGAGCCGCGCTTACAACCGCGCCGAGCGCTTGAAGCCCACCCCTTCGGCCACGCCAAAGTTACCCTCGTCGTCGAGTTCCGCCGCCTTGGCCTGAAGTTCCGCCGCCATTCGTCGCAACCTGCCCGCGATTGTGAGATCGAACGTGGCGCGCGACATCGCAATCAAAGTTTCAGCCTGCCGCCGCAGGTATG
>CBFGVM010000176.1:0-8397 GCA_965652015.1 uncultured Alphaproteobacteria bacterium | reverse complement strand
TAGAAGCGCTCGAAGATCTTCTCCATCGCTTCGGCCGGGATGCCGGGGCCGTCGTCGTCAACGATGATCTCGATCTGATTTTTCAATCGCCGGCACGTGACCCGCACCGTTCCGCCGGGGGGCGAGAACGAGCGAGCATTGTCGATCAGGTTGTCGACGACCTGCCCGAGCCGCGAATCGTTCCCCAGCACCATGAAGGCGCTGGGCCGGGCTCCTTCGAAATTCAACGTGACCGTGACGCCGTCGTCATGCCGCTCCTTGGCCACGCTGATGACGGTGGTGAGCAGTTTGGCGATGTTGACCGGCTCTGCCTCGTGCCGCTGCATCTCGGCGTCGAGCCGGCTCGCGTCGGAAATGTCGGAGATCAGCCGATCGAGCCGCTTCACGTCGTGCTGGATGACGGAAAGAAGTCGGTTGCGGCTGTCCTCGGTTTTCGCAAGCGGCAGCGTCTCGACCGCCGAACGCAGCGAGGTGAGGGGGTTCTTGAGCTCGTGCGCCACGTCGGCGGCAAAGCTCTCGATCGCCTCGATGCGGGTGTAGAGCGCGTCAGTCATGTCGCGCAGTGATCCCGAGAGATGTCCGATCTCGTCGCGGCGATGGCTCAGATCGGGGATCTCCACGCGCGAGCGGATGCGCCGGCGCACGAGTTGGGCGCTTTCCGCCAGCCGCCGGACCGGGCCGGCGATGGTTCCGGCCAGCAGGAACGACAGCACCACCATGACCCCGGCGGCGATGAGAAAGACTTTGAAGATGGCGAGGCGCTCGGCTCCCACCATGTTGTCGATATCGGCGCCTTGGGTGGAGAGCATGAGAGAGCCGCGCACGGCGCGGAAGCGCTGCACCGGCACCGCGACCGACACGATGACCTCGCCGCGCTCATTGATGCGCACCATGCTGGACTTGAAGCCCTGCAGCGCATTGGCGACCTCGCCGTAGCCCTTGCCGTTCTGCGGTTCGAACTCGCGGTAGAGCGGCAGCGTCCCGCGGCTGACCCAGGTGCGGATGGTGATATAGCCCCGCTCGAGAACGCCGGGTTTTCGCGTCGGGGGCGGCAGATCGAAGCGCAGCACGTCGTAGAGATTGCGGCTGTCGAGAATGAGGACGCCGGCACGGTCGTACAAGCGCGCGCGCGTATTGGTGGGCGAGACGAGGCGGCGCAGCACCGGCGCGACGCGCTCGGGATTGATCGGGAATTCGAGCCCGGACAGCGCCTCCTCCGAGGGGCCGTAGCTTTGGCCGGCCTGCAGCTCGAGCAGCCGCTCCGGATCAATGGTGATGCTATCGGTCTCCACCGTTGCCGAGGCGGTCACCGCCCCGGCAATGATCTCGCCTTGCACCAACAGGCTCTGGATGCGGGCATCGATCAGGCCGGCGCGGAATTGCGAGAGGTAGAGCACGCCGATGACCAGCGCGAGCAAGCCGGTCACGTTGAGAAAGATGATGCGGCGGCTGAGACTCGAAAAGGCGACGCGAACGAAGAGGTGCCAGCCTTGGAGCAATAGGGCGGCGAACCGTCGTCGCCCGCTTTTCGCGCGTGATGTGCCGTCGTCGCGATGCTCCAGCTCAGCCTTGAGCGTCTCCAGCGTTCGATCGAGTTGGCTGAGGTTCGAAGCGGCAGCGCGGGCGAAGCGGTTCCAGCGCTCAAATGACAGGTCGGCGAACCGCCGCAGGGTCGCTTTCGTGCGTGCTAATGGTTTATCGGGACGCTGCAGTTCGGCCTCGGTCGCGAAGGGATCCGAGGTTCGACGGCTCGCACGCCAACGCTCGAGCAACAGCCCGGCGATCGATCGGCCTTTGGCGAGCAGCGAGGCGCCGTCATCGGGCCGTTCCGCCGCGACGTCGGTCTTGAAACTCTCCGGCGTTCGGTTGAGCACAGTCGGTCTGCCGGTTCTACGCCCCCACCCCAGGCCCACCGGCGCCGATTCTACGCGGTCGAGCCTGGTCGCCAAGCCGCCACTCGGGTGGTGGATTTGAAGCTCGCACGGCCTTGCAGCGAGCTTCGCATGGGGACTTCAAATCCTAAAACCACACGAGAGACAAAGCCTGCTGGTGTCTCGATTCCCAAGTCGCCAAGCCCTTGCAGCAGGCTATCGTGAGCTTCGGAATCGGGACACCAGCGTCACATTTCCTTGAACCGATAGCCGACGCCATAGAGCGTTTCGATCATGTCGAAATCGTCGTCGGTTCCCTTGAACTTCTTGCGCAGGCGTTTGATGTGGCTGTCGATCGTGCGATCATCCACGTAGACCTGATCGTCGTAGGCGGCATCCATCAACGCGTTGCGACTCTTGACCACGCCGGGCCGGCTCGCGAGCGCCTGCAGGATCAGGAACTCGGTGACTGTCAGCGTCACCGGCTCGTTCTTCCACGTGCAGGTGTGGCGCTCCGGGTCCATGCGCAGCAGGCCCCGTTCGAGCACCTTGGCGGCGTCGGTTTCCTTCGGCGCGCTGCCGTCCTTCGGTGCCGAGCGGCGTAGGATCGCCTTGACACGCTCGACCAGGAGACGCTGCGAGAATGGTTTGCGGATGAAATCGTCGGCGCCCATTTTCAGGCCGAACAGTTCGTCGATCTCCTCGTCCTTGGAGGTGAGGAAGATCACCGGCATGTCGGACTTCTGGCGCAGCCGCCGCAACGTTTCCATCCCGTCCATCCGCGGCATCTTGATGTCGAGAATGGCGAGATCGGGCGGCGAGGTCTTGAAGCCGTCGAGCGCGGACGCGCCGTCGGTGTAGGTCATGATCCGGTAACCTTCAGCCTCGAGCGCGATCGAGACCGAGGTCAGGATGTTGCGGTCGTCATCGACGAGAGCGATGGTCGGCATGAGCCCCTATCCCTGCATTCGCCCTGGCGACTCTGAAGCCCCCAAAGCACGGCCGAAATGTGGCGATTCCCTGACAAAGGCGTGATTCGTCAAAGGGATTATTAGCATAGCTCGCATCGGCGCTTATGCCCAAAGCTCAAGTTTGGCGCGCCAGCGATCGAGCTGTTCCCCCCGGCTTCGCTGCGCCGGGGGCGCTTGGTAACATCATTTGCCGGAGACGCCAAATGCAACCAAGCCCGGACTTCGACCCCGCGCTGGCCGCCAAGAAGCTCTTGCGCGAGGGCCGCTCGGGGGCCTTGGCGACCCTGATGGCGGGCTCGGGCGATCCTTATTGCTCCTTGATCAATGTCGCGACCGCGGCCGACGGGGCGCCCCTCTTGCTGATTTCGCGCCTTGCCGTGCACACCAAGAATATTCTCGCCGACCCGCGCGTCTCGCTCATGCTCGACGAGCGCAAGGCAGGCGATCCCCTGCAAGGAGCCCGCGTCATGCTCATGGGAACCGCCGCCGCGACCGATGACCCGGACGCACGCCGGCGCTATCTCGAGCGGCAGCCGGAGGCGGAAATGTTCGCCGGCTTTGCCGATTTCGCCTTCTACCGGGTGATGCTCAAGGCCGCGCATCTGGTCGCCGGCTTTGGGCGCATCGTGGATCTTAAACCGCAGGATATTCTCACCGAGACCGGCGACGCGGCCGAACTCGTCGCCGCCGAGCCCAAGATCGTGGCGCACATGAACGAGGACCACGCGGACGCGGTGCGGCTTTATGCCACCAAGCTGCTCGGCGCGCCCGACGGGGAATGGCGTTGCGTCGGTTGCGACCCTGAGGGACTCGAGCTGCAGCTCGATCGTACCGCGTTGCGGCTGCCATTTCCGCAGCGGGTGCGCGCGCCGGACGCGTTGCGCCATTTGCTCAAGCAAATGGCCGAGGAGGCGCGCCGCGCGGCATGATCGTGGCGCACAGTTTCAAAAAAAAGGAGGGCGCGATGCGCCGTGCAAGCATCGTCTTGGTACTTGGCCTCGCCGCAGGTTCGGCCTTGGCTCAGAGCAAGGAACCCATTCTCTTACGTGAGATGGGTTCGTTTCATATCGGTGGCCGCGTCATCGAGATTACCGGTCAGCCGATCAAAGAGGTCGTGTTCACGCCCGGCGGCGTTCCCGCGAAGATGGACCCCAACGGCAAGTATCAAGTCGAGCAGATGTACGTGCAGTACTTTCTGCCGCAAAATCGCAAAGGCAGAGTGCCGTTGCTGTTGTGGCACGGCGGCGGGTTGACCGGCGTGACCTACGAGACCAAGCCCGACGGCGGCGAAGGCTGGCTCACGTCTTTCCTCCGCAAGGGTTGGGATACCTATGTCTCCGATGCCGTCGAGCGGGGCCGCGCCGGTTGGACCAATACCTTCAAGGGCGACGCGATGGCGTTGCCGCTGGGCGATCCGTGGGAGCGCTTCCGCATCGGCCCGCCCGGCTCGTGGAACGACGATAAAGCCAAACGCGCGACCTATCCGGGCGTCCAATTTCCGATCGAAGCGTACGAGCAGTTCATGAAGCAGGGCGTGCCGCGTTGGCTCACCACCGACGATCAGATCGTCGCCGCCTATATCGAGCTCGTGGACAAAATCTGCCCGTGCGTGGTGCTGGTGCACAGCCAGTCGGGATCGTTCGGCTACAAGGTGCTCGAGGCGCGACCCGACAAGGTGAAGGCGCTCGTTGCTGTCGAGCCGACGCTCGGTGGCGACCGCAACAAGGTGCAGTCCATAAAGACGACGCCGATCCTGGTTCTTTACGGCGACAACGCCAAAGACCATCCCCGGTGGTCGAAGATCCGTCAGGGCGGCATCGACTATGCCGCGGTTTTCAAAGCCGCGGGCGGCAGCATCGATGTCGTCGATCTGCCGGATGCGGGCCTCAAGGGCAACTCGCATATGGTCATGATGGACAAGAACAGCGATCAGGTCGCCGAACTGATCCAGAAATGGCTCGTCGGCAAGGGACTGGTGGAATGATGCCGGTTGTCGTGAACCTGTCATGCGCTAGGCGCGGCAATGACGACGCACGAGCGGTATGGCCATCCGCATGATGCGCGCTGCTGCGGCGCAGCATTGACCGCTGGCCGCTGCGATTTATAGGTCGCGGGATCGGGCGACGGACGCTATCATCCGCCCTCACATCGTGGCGACGGGGAGTAGGTCGGGCGGCAGCCGACTGCGTCGTGGAGGTTTTTTCGTGCAGGAAACGGGTTTGCGGAACAGCGCCCACGGCGCCGACCGATTTGGCTTTAAGGACCTCAAGGCGATCCACTGGAATCACACCGCGCCGGTGCTCTACGAGCATGCGATCGCGGCGCACGAGGCCTCGGTCGTGGGGGGCGGTGCGCTGTGCGCGGAAACCGGTGCCCACACCGGCCGTTCCCCCAAAGACAAGCACACGGTCGTTGATGCGCTGACCGAAAACACGGTGTGGTGGGGCGGCAACCGCAAGATCACACCGGAGAACTTTCAGCGGCTCTACGACGACTTCATCGCCCATGCGCGAGGCAAGACACTTTACGCGCAGGATCTCTATGGCGGCGCCGATCCGAAGTACCGGATCAAAACGCGTGTCTTCACCGAGCTTGCCTGGCACTCACTTTTCATTCGCCAGCTCTTGATTCGTCCGGTCGCACCCGAGCTCGACGATTTTGTCCCCGAACTCACAATCGTCGATCTCCCTTCATTCAAGGCCGACCCGAAGGGCCATGGGGTGCGCAGCGAGACGGTCATCGCCATCGATTTCAGCAAGAAGATCGTTCTGATCGGCAACTCATCCTATGCCGGCGAGATGAAGAAGTCGGTGTTCACCACGCTCAACTTCTATTTGCCTGCGCAGGGCGTGATGCCGATGCACTGCTCGGCCAACGTCGGCAAGGACGGCGATGTGGCGCTGTTCTTCGGCCTCTCCGGGACTGGCAAGACCACGCTGTCCGCCGACCCCAACCGCATTCTCATCGGCGACGACGAACACGGTTGGGGGCCCGACGGCGTATTCAACTTCGAGGGCGGCTGCTACGCCAAATGCATCAAGCTCTCTGAGGAGGCGGAGCCTGAAATCTATGCGGCGACCAACCGCTTCGGCGCGGTGCTCGAGAACGTCGCCTTCGATCCACAGACGCGGATCCCGGACTTCGACGACGAGTCCAAAACCGAGAACACCCGCTCGGCCTATCCGCTGGATTTCATGCCGCGCGCCTCTCGCACCGGGCGCGCCGGACAACCGAAGAACATCATCTTCCTGACCGCCGACGCCTTCGGCGTGATGCCGCCCATTGCCAAGCTCACGCCGGCACAGGCGATGTATCATTTCCTCTCCGGCTACACGGCCAAGGTCGCCGGCACCGAGAAGGGATTGGTCGGGGTCCAGCCTGACTTCTCGACCTGTTTCGCCGCGCCGTTCCTGCCGCGGCCGCCGGCGGAATACGGCAATCTGCTGCGCGAGTACATTTCCAGGCACGAGGTGGATTGCTGGCTGGTCAATTCCGGCTGGACCGGCGGCATTTACGGCGTCGGCCGGCGCATGCCCATCAAGGCGACGCGCGCGCTCGTCACCGCCGCCCTCGACGGCTCGCTCAAGGGGGTGAGCTTCCGCACCGATCCCTATTTCGGCTTCTCCGTGCCAACTTCGGTGCCGGGCGTTGAGCCGCATCTGCTTTATCCGATGAAGACCTGGAAGGACAAAGCGGCGTTCGACGAAACCGCCCGCAAGCTGGTGCGCATGTTCCAGGAGAACTTCGTCAAATACGAAAAGCACGTCGATCCCGACGTGCGCTCCGCCGCTCCCGAGGTGCGCATCGCGGCGGAGTAGCATCTCTCATCATTCCGGCCGAGCCGCGCGGGCTCCCACGAAAAATGGCCGAAACCCCCACTCGTCAGACCGAATGCTGGGGAGACGGCCATTTTCGTGGGGTCCCGTTAGCGGCGAGAGCCGGAATCCATAACACGGGCTGTGATTATGGATTCCGGCTTCGCGGGCTTCGCCCGCGCCCCGGAATGACTTGATTGCGTCAGCCCTGCGCGGGGCTGAGCCGATTGAAGCGCTCTTTTTGCTCGTCGCCGAGCGAGCCGTAAAACTTCTCGAGCGCGGGCTGCACGGTTTGCACCGCACGCAGCATTGCATCGAGCCGCTGCTCCATCGCCTGCAGTCGGCCGACCGGGGTGAGCGCCCGATAGGTCGGACATTCTGAACTCAAGAGATTGGCCGCATCGGACGTGGCATCTTGGAGTTGCTTGAGCGCGCTGCGCTGCGCTCCGTCGGGCTGGACCGTGCGTTCGATCCGCTCAAAGGGCAAGCTTGCGATGCCCGAGGCGCGCTCGCCGCAGACTTGCGTCAAGTTGCGTTGCGCCTGCTGCTGATCCGGGTTGTCGGGACTCACCGCATTAAAGCGCGCTTTCTGCTCGTCGTTGAGCGACTCATGGAACTTCTCCACTACCGGTCGCACCGTGCGCACTGCCGCCCGCATGGCATCGAGCCGCTGCCGCATGGCCTCGATGCGGCCTGTCGGCGTGCTCGGCAGCGCTGTCGGACACGCCGCCTTGAGCATGTCGAGAGCCTTTGCGGTGGCGGCATTGAGCTCGTCGAGGATGGCGCGTTGCGTGTCGTTTGGCTCGACGGTTTGCGCAATCCGCTCGATCGGCCAATCCGTCAGCCCGGCAGTCTGTCCGCTGCAGAGATCGGCCTCCACGCTCCGGCCGCCGCCTCGCGCGTAGGCGTCGCGGCTAGCGCCACGGCGAGCGTAGCCGCCACGATCGCCGCCGGGAGGTCCGACCGAGGCATAGGTGCCGCCATAGCCCGACGCGTAAGCGCCGAACATGCCGTCGTAGAAGTCGTCGTAGGCATAGGGCCAGAACGTGTCATACGCATAGGGGTAGTAAGTGTAGTCGACGAAGTCGGCGTAGGCGTACGGCCAGAACAGCGGACCGACCCAGCCGATCACGATCGGGCGCGCAAAATGGCGCCGCCAATGCGGGTTGAAGAAGCGACCTTGGAAGGTCGAGCTCGCAACCGTGCGTGCGTTCGGATCGCGGGCGGCAGCCAAGTTGGCGAAAGCCTGATTGCGCAGCACGCCGCCGGAAAAGGCGCGAGGGTTGATCGCCGCGCGGGCGCGGGGCGCAGATGGGGAAACGAGACGGCTCGCCTGATTCGGTTGAATCACGGCTTGTTGCGGAGCCGTGTTCTGTTGGCGGGTGCGCTCCCGCTGGTTCTGCTGGATGCCGCCTTGTTGTTGCGGAGTTGCATTTTGCTGTGCAGGCGGGGCAGGGGTGCGGCCGGCTTGATTCGGCTGATTCACATTCTGCTGCATCACCCCTTGCTGCGGAGCGGCGTTTTGTCGTTGCGCGGCGTCGCGACCGCGGCGCCCGGATTGCGCCGGGGCGGAAGTGTCGCTCGGCCCGCTCTGCTGCGTCACGTCCTGGCGCGGTGTCGGTTGGGCAAGCCGTCCTCGATCGCGGCCGCCGCCTCCGCTGGTTTGCGGCTGCCGTTGCGGGGTAGCCGCTGAGGTCGGCGGCGTCGGCGCGTGCCGGGCTTTGGCGGAAGCCGGTGGCC
>CBFGVM010000175.1:0-8413 GCA_965652015.1 uncultured Alphaproteobacteria bacterium | reverse complement strand
CGGGCCCGCCGGCTCCGAACGGTACGACCAGCGTGATTGCCCGCGACGGATAGGATTGTGCCCATGCAATCGCGATCGCTCCCAGGGCGAGCGCAAATCCGAGGACGAGCTGCTTTATCATGCGGCGGTGGACGCTCGGTACGTAAGGAGTGCCGCGGACTCGGTGCGTTCCCTCCCCCGCTTGCGGGGGAGGGCTAGGGAGGGGGCATGCAAAGACTCGAGGCGACATGGCGAAAGACTCATCGGGACTCACCCCCCCCCCACCCCTCCCCCGCAAGCGGGGGAGGGGGCAGACCGCGTTTTGCCGGTCGATGATTCCCTCCCGTCTTGAGCGCGGTCGGCGCGTGCGTGCACCAGCCTTGCCGGAGCTCATGCCGAGCTCTGATAGGCATCGATGATTTCGCTTCCGGTGGCGAACCACACGCCTTTGCGCTCCTTCATGTGGGCGATGGCGCGCTCCAGGTATTTGATGCGCAAGGGCTGGCCGATGATCATCGGATGCAGCGGAACGCCCATGACGCGGGGTTGCTTGCTGCTGTCGGCGTATAGCGTATCGAATTGATCGATCACCGAGCGCAGATATTGCTCGCCGGTGTAGCCCTTGCGGAGAAAAAGCGGGATATCGTTGATTTCGTTGCAGTAAGGAATCGAGAACATTTTTCCCGATTTGACCTTCATCGGATAGGGCTGGTCGTCGTTGTTCCAGTCGCCGCAGTACTGCACGCCTTCTTCGGCGAGAATGTCGAGGGTGTTGTGGGTCTCGACCAGGCCGGGACCGAGCCAGCCGCGCGGGCGCTTGCCGGTCGCCTGCTCGATGGTTTTGAGGACGGCGCGGATCGTCTCGCGCTCCTGCTCCGGGGGAAGACCGGCCAGCGTGTTGGAGTTGGTGGCGCCATGACCCATGAACTCCCAGCCGCGCTTCTTCATTTCCTCGATCGCTTTGGGAAAGACCTCGCAGACCTGCGAGTTCAACGCGACGGTCGCCTTGACCCCCGCGACGTCGAACGCATCGGCGACACGCCACAAGCCGACGCGGATGCCATATTCCCGCCAGGCGTAGTTGAAGACGTCCGGCACGTAATTCGTGGGATTGGGGCTGATGCCGACCCCGAAGGCGGAGTCGTATTGCCACACTTCCACATTGGGCACGAACCACACCGCAAGCGTGTTGTTGCCCGGCCACTTGAAGGGTTTGCGCTCGGTGATGAACGAATCGTCGTAGCGCTCCGAGCGGCGGATCGGCCGCGGCGTGCCCTGCGCCTGAGCGCTGGCGGGGCGCACACCGAAAGCGACAAGGCTCGCGGCCCCGGCAAGGCCGAAACTCCTGGCAATGAACTCCCGACGGTCATGACCGATGCTTTGCATGACGACGTGCTCCCTTTCTTCACCGTCCCTCGATAAGCGTATCACGGCTTCAATCCCGAATGTCGGCGATTGTTGCCGCTGGAATGGGGCGGAGATCTGGCTTGCGCGGGCGTTTGTCGCGGCGCGTGATCGCGCCTCAGCGCTCAGTGTGCCATGAGCACGGGTAATTCGGCGTTGCTTAGAATGTAGCGGGTGGTTCCGCCGAAGATCATTTGCCGCAATCTGCTCTGAGTGTAGGCGCCTTTGATCAGGAGGTCGCAGCCCAGCGCCTTGGCGTGGAATAAAATCACCTCGCCCGTCAGGCGGCCATCGAGGCCCACCGTCATCGGTTTCGCCGGCACTTCGTTCAATTGCAGATAGCGGCATAGTTGCTCTCCGGTCGGTCCGGGTACCGCTGCTCCGCCTGCGACCGTCAACACGACGACGCGGTTGGCACGCTTGAGGAGGGGCATCGCAAAAGCAGTGGCGCGCGCTTGCTCGGTGCTGCAATTCCATGCAATCAGCACATTGCCGCCCATCTGAGACGGTGAAGATGGGGGTGCGATCAAGACAGGTCGGCCGCTTTCAAACAGGGCAGCTTCAAGCGTGGTCATGCGCGGGCCCCGCGGATCACGACCGGGTCTGCCTAATACAATCACATCGAAGACCCGACCATGACTGCCGACGAAGTAGTCACCTTCAGGAGCATTTCCCAACCAAGCGCTTGAAAGGGATTTCGTGGCGGCTCCGCACGGTACGCCGTGCTCTTGCATGAAATTTTCGAAAAGGCTCCGGCTGCGCTTCTCGTTTTCCGCGATTTCCTCCTCCAATGCCGGTATCGGCAGCGGGCCTACGTCGCCGAGGGCGAACGCCGTGGGGATCGCAACCCGCAAGGCGAATCCTTCGAGGTAGCTGTCAAATTGCCGCGCGAGAAGGAGAGCGGTGCTCAAAGTCGAGTTGGTGAGATCATGCTGTTCGATCGGAAGGAGAATGGCCCTGAAGTTCATGACGACCTCCATTTCTCGAACGTGCGCCGGCACTCTATAGCGGCGTAGCGCATTTGCATCGCAGCGCAAGTGCGCGGTCCTCCTTCAGCCGCTGTGTGCGCCCACATCATTATCGCGCCGTGCCGCTTACCGGCGAGGATGCCGAGATGGCAGCCGCAACGGCGCGCCAGCCTTCCCGCACAGTTGGATATTTCGGCACCCACGCACATTCCTCACGCAGCTTGCGGTTCGAGATCCGCAAGCTTCTCGCCAACATCTCTCCGAGCGAGCCGAAAAGATACTTCATCCATGGCGGCGCCAGCTTCGGTGCGGGAACGCCCAGAGCCTCCGCGAGCGAGCCGACAAACTCGCGTCGGCGCATGGGCTCGTCGTCGACGACATTGTAGATACCTGCACGGGCAAGCAGCGCGCCCACGACCGCGGTCGCAGCATCGTCGTGAGACACCGAGGAAATGAAGCTGTCCGCCGCGCCTGGAATCGGCACGAAACCACGCCGCACGTAGCGGATGAGCTCGCGGCTGAACCAGGAATCGGGACCGTAGAACGCCGCAAACCGCAGGACGACGCCCGTGCGCCCGCCGCTGGAGAACCGCTGCGCCGATCGTTCGGCATCGATCACCGAGCGGTTGTATCGCACGGGCGCAATCGGTATTCGCTCGTCGATCCATGCCTGGCCGCGGTCGGGATAGACCGGGGCGAACGATTCCTGGATGAACCGCGTGACGCCTCCCGCGATCGCTGCGTCCACCAAGTTGGCTGACGCGATCCGCCGGATGCGATCGTTCTCGGTCCAGGCGCCAGGAAGGAACATGCGCAAGCCTGCAGGCAGATGCGTGGCGAGATTGATGACTGCGTCATGCCCGGCCACCGCCCTCTGGATGGCGGCCCGAGCAAAGAGATCCACTTGAACCGGCGCGGCCCCGGCGCGCTCGACCTCGGCCCGCGATTGTGGCCGGTGCACGACGGCGGTCACGCTATGGTCTAAACCCACCAGCAAAGGCAGCACTCTGCGCCCGATCACGCCGGTCGCGCCGGTGAGGAAAACCCGCATGCTGCTCTCCGGAACAGCACAGGCTGCGGGCATAACTCACAGCCCGTATGATGGTTCAGGCGGCGGCAGTGGCCGCCCTCTGCTCCGCATTTTCGACGATCACCGGCGTCTCGAAGAACAGAATCTCCGGCTGCGCTCCGTATCGCTGCGCGATCGTGTTCTTCCAGGAATCGGAATAGAAGCGCTCGGCGACTTCACGACTGCTCCAGAGATAAACGCCTCCTCCGGTCTGATCGTCTCCGTAGAGATAGTATTTTCTGACAAGCCCAGGGATGCCGCGATAGTTCGGAGCGGATTTCTCGAACATCGCCTTTGCGTCGTCGCGGCTCGTGCCCTGCGGAAGTCGGAAGCGAACGAGTGCGGTAATCATTGCAACCTCCTGCAGTGAGTGCGTTTGCGCCGCAGCTCCATTCTATTGCCTGAGAGGACAGTTGGGAATGTCAGTGACGATGGGCCAATCGAGTGGGAGTGGCCCGGATTAAGCGCGGCGACCGGATCAGAAATAAGACTCTAGACACCATAAAGCGCAGAGCTACGCCGCCATGCCGGGGCTTTGGGCTATAAAGCCTGCTCCTGGGGAGGCCATTATGGTCAAACACGGCGCACTGTCGAAATCGCATGTGTATCGATTGCTCCGTTCAAAGGACGCGCGCGTTCGCCGCGCCGCCTTCACGCTCCTGGAGACCAGCAATCCTGGGCTCAGAAGAAGCAGTGAGCTTTTCATAGAGATCACGCGATTCATTTGGGACGCTAATCCAAGCTACGACGTTTATCAGGAGTTCATTAAGCGCCACTTTCAGGTCCGCTATAAGGTCCACGAGCTTATTGGCGCCCGTCTCAAAATAGAGGAGCGAGAGAAGCAGGGTGCGGCAGCAGACCATCGAACCGACAACACGCGTCGTCATGAGGGCGGATTTTTTAAGCTGTTGTTTCGGCGACGCTCGAGCCGCAGCCAAAGCGCGCGCTGCGCGGCTCGGTAAGTAGCCGGATTGAGGCATAAGCGCGTTTACGCGCGTCTTCGACGCGCTATGGCGAAATCCGCGATGCTCGCAGCTATGCGGGCAACGTGCCGCAAGCCGCCATCAAGGGCCTTCCGCGACGAGCAGTCGTTCGATCGACCTGAGGCCTGGCCGCTTGCGCCAGCGGATTTGCGCGGGCGCCACCGCCAGCCGCAGCCTCGGCCAACGCGTGAACAGCGCTTGCAGGGCGCACATGCCTTCGATGCGAGCAAGCTGATGACCAAGGCAGAAATGGATCCCGGTGCCGAAGGAGAGGTGCCGGTTCGGCCGCCGCTGAAGATCGAGCCGTTCGGGGCGCTCGTTTGCCTGGGGGTCCATATTGGCGGCCGCCACCATGGCCATGATTCTGTCGCCCCGCTTCACCCGGATGCCGCCGAACTCCGCGTCCTGTCGCACGAAGCGCGGCTTGGAAAACTGTACCGGCGAGACGAAGCGCAAGAACTCCTCGACCGCGAGACCAGCCCTGCTCCAATCCTCTTCGAGCCAATCGCGCAGGGCGGGATTTTTGAGAAGCTCGTACGCCGATCCGCTGATCAGATGGGTTGTCGTTTCCGACCCGGCGCCCAGCAGCAGAAAGATCATCGACACCATTTCGTTGGCGCTGATGCGCTCGCCTTCCATTTCGACACGCACGAGCTCGGCTATCAGACCGTCCCCTCCGTGCTTGCGGGCGAACCGCAGGCGCTCCTCCAGATAGCGTTTCATCTGCGCAAGGCCCCGCATCATGCGCAGGAAGCCGATGACGCTGGTGACCCGCGCGACCCTGTTCGCCCAAGCGATGAATTTCGGTCGGTCGGACGGCGGCAGGCCGAGCAACTCGCAGATGACCGATAGCGGCAACATTCGCGCATATCGCTCGACCAGGTCGGCCGGACCTCCATCCGCGAACAGCCGGCTGGCAAGATCGTCAGCGATGGCACGAATGCGCGGCTCCATATCGAGGATGGCGCGGCGGCGGAAGGCCTCGTCGACGATTCCCCGCAGACGCGTGTGGTCTGGCTCGTCCATGGTCAGCATGTTGTTGGCGAGCGCACCGACGAATGCCGGCATCCACCAGCGCAGCCCGGCAAGGCCGCCGCCCTCTTTTCGCAGGCTGAACGTCGCGCTGTCCTTCAGCACGCGGGCCGTCGACTCGTATGTCGTTGTTATCCAGACCTTGCCGACGATCGGGAACCGGGTCTCCAGGACCGGTCCCGAAGCGCGCAGTTTTTCGATGCCGGCGACCGGGTCCCGGAAAAACGCCTGACTCGTGAAATCAACCCGCATTGTCATCGCGCAAGCCTGAATCTCTGTGCAGCCCGTCACCCCAGGTACGCCTTGTTATCGGCGCCCAGGGCAGGCGAAGCGATCGCCGCTTCGGGGGCTGCACGAAAGCCCGGATCGAGCGGTACCGGGAGCGCCGGGATCGTAGCCCCCTCGGGATTGGCGAGCACGTGGTGGAACACACCACGCGCCACATAGTGGGGATCGGAAAATGCGTCAGCGAGGCTCGCTACGATCGAGCAGCAACAATCTTTGCCGGCGAAACGCGAACGCCAGACGTCTGCTGTCTCGTTCGCAATGATGGCGGCAATACGGGCTTTCGTCGCCGCGGAATTTTTCGCATTTTTGCGAAACTCGTGGTCGAGGCCGATAACGTCGCAGAACGTCTCCCAGAATTTCTGTTCGAGCGGCGCAGCCGCCACCACTCTGCCGTCCTTGGTCGGATAGAGCCCATACCGGGGCGACCCGCCGGTGAGGTAGCTCTCCCCATTTCCCGGCCAAGTGCCCGTCACAAGAGCTTGGCCGATCGCCCAGAACATGAGCGGGAACAGATTGTCCGCCATCGCCACATCGAGGTGGCGCCCGCGTCCCGTCCGGCGGCGCTCCTCCAGCGCCAAGAGAATGTTGAGCACAGCAGGGTAGGCACCGCCGGCGATATCTGCGATCAGCGCCGGAGGAACGACCGGCCGCGACAGATCGCCCATCGACAACGCCAGCAGACCGGCATCGCCGATATAGTTGAGGTCATGCGCGGCGACGTCGCGCTTGCGACCGGTTTGTCCATATCCCGAGATTGAACAGTAGACCACCATGGGATTGAGCTTGGCCACCGAGTCGTAGTCGAGCCCGAGCCGCTCCATGACACCTGGTCGGAATTGCTCGACGATGACATCCGCGCGCTTCACGAGCGAGTGTAGCCGGTTGCGTTCGGCGGGGTCTTTCAGGTCGAGGGCGACGCTGCGCTTGCCGCGATTGAGCAGCGCAAAGCTGGCGCTGTCTTGCCCCCACCTGGGCGCATGACCGCGCATTTCCTCGCCCCGTCCCGGCGGCTCGATCTTGACAACCTCCGCGCCGGCTTCGGCCAGCAGCAGCGTGGCCAATGGCCCCGGGAGCAAGGTCGAGAAGTCGAGCACAAATAAACCTTCGAGCGGCCGCATCGCACTTTCCCTGTTTGCATGAACCTGAAAAAGCTCTTCTCAATGAGGCGCCGCCCACGCAGGACGAAGCTCCCGCCGAGGGAACGACAAGCGCCTTAAGGCGTTACCAATTCAGCGCGCGGCGGTAACGTTTTTGCTGTTTCCGTTACCTTGCCATTTGCCGAAGCGGAACAGCGTCAGGCAAGTGGACGCCGCCTCCCACCGGGAATTTTGTCAAACCCAGAGTGCGCCGATGGGTCAAGCGCGGCGTGACCCAATCGGCTGTGTCGTGGCGCATTGAGGTCACTGCTGCGACATCTCCTCCTTTTCCAGGCCACGCGACGTTGGTGAAAATGCGCTATCCTTGATCCAAGTGCGCTCAATAAGGCGCGTGCGGACGCGAGGCCGCCGCGCCGTCAATCATAGCCTCGAACCTGGGAGGACCTTGGCATGAAGACTTTGCTCCGCGGTCTCATCGCCGGCGCGCTGTTGCTTGGTGCTGCAGCCCACGCCGACACCTACCCGACAAAGCCCATCACGATCATTGTCCCGTTCGGGCCTGGCAGCGCCACCGACACGATTAGCCGCGTGGTCGCTCAGCACCTCGGCGCGGCGCTCAAACAGACCGTTGTGGTCGACAACCGCCCGGGCGCGAACGGAGCGCTGGCGGCGCTTTACGTCGCGCGCTCGGCGCCGGACGGCTACACGCTGTTCATGAGCACCAACAGCCCGCATTCGGCCGCGCCCTACCTGATGAAGAACGTCGGCTACGATCCGGTGCGGGACTTCGCCGCGATCACGCGGATGGGAAGCTACACGCTGATGCTGTGCATTCACCCGAGCATTCCGGCGAAATCGGTCAAGGAACTGATCGAATACGCCAAGGCCAATCCCGGCAAGTTGTCCTTTGCCAGCGGCAACACCTCCGGTGTCGTGGCCGGCGAGACGCTCAAGCACTGGGCCGAACTCGACATCCTGCATGTCCCCTACAAGAGCGCCCCGACCGCCATCAACGATGTGCTGGCCGGGCGGGTGTCGATGATGTTCACCGATCTCACGACCGGATTGCCCCATGTCAAAGCCGGCACGTTGCGCGCCTTGGCATCGACGCGACTCAAACGCTCGATGCTCTTGCCGGAGCTGCCCACCCTGGACGAGGCGGGTGTTAAAGGGTTCGACATGGATTCCTGGGCCGCCATCTTCGCGCCGACCGGCACGCCTTCGGGCACCATCACGCTGCTCAACGCCGAGCTGCGCAAGATCATCGACAGCCCCGAGGTGAAGACGACTCTCGGCAATGTCGGCTTCGAGGCATTTTCCAGTTCGTCCGCGGAGCTCGAGACCTTCGTCAAGGACCAGCTCGGCAAGTGGGGCAAGATGATCAAGGACGCCGGCATTCAGCCGGAGTGAAGGCGCGTAGTAGTCTGCGTTCACTCTCGTCGTCCTGGCCGAGCGCTAGCGCGAGAGCCGGGACCCATGAACACAGGCCGGTGTTCATGGGTCCCCGCGTTGCGCGGTGAACACGGCAGGAAGTTTGAAAATCGGCCGAATGGCACGCCTGAAGGTGTGTCGTCATCCGGGGCCTGTAAACTT
>CBFGVM010000174.1:0-8436 GCA_965652015.1 uncultured Alphaproteobacteria bacterium | reverse complement strand
TAGAATTGATCGAACACAGAGGCGAAGACGGACGACGGCTTGCGGTCCTTGGCGAGCTGCCTCGGATTGGCTACCCAGTATCCGAGTCTGACGTTGAGAATAGCGAGCGTCGGTGTCAGCGCCTTGATGCTGCTGGCGCCCATATTGGACGACGCTGCGGCTCCCGAGACGGCCATTGCGGTAGCCAAGTCGAGCTCTTTGACTGCGTCTTCGAATTCCTCGGTCCTCACGTATTGAGTCGCGCTGCTGCCGATAAATTTGGGACTAAAGAGGAAGAAATCCGCATTCCGACCACGGCGATTGGCGTATTTTGATCCCTGAATATTCAAGGCGGCGTTGATGAGATGGAAAGGGGTGTCGACGCAAGAGATTTCACTCAACTTGAAGCGGTCGAGCGGCGCGAGCTCGAAGTTTTCGTATTTTAAGCGTTCGAGCGCTGCAGGATTGCTTAGCGGCGCGGATTGGAGCTTGGATCCCGGTGCGGGATGCCGAGCTACCATGGTTGTGGGATCGAATAGGAAAGCTTTGCTCAACCGATCGCGATAGAGACGATGAAGAGAATTCGCATTCGGAGCGAGAAAGAGAGAAAGGAGGAACAGTTCGATACCCGTTACAAGATAGAACCATGCGATTGGGGTTTTGTACCCGAACCAATGTTGCGAAATATCACTGAGCCAAAGCGGTGCATGATAGTACGAGCCGCTCCAATTCACGTAGTCGGGATCGAGGTCCTTGATCCCCGCGAAACACAGGTACAGATATGCCATCCACAACAGGAACGGGATCGCGGCTCCGGCTATGTAAACCGCCGCCCTTCCAGCCGCACGGGATGCAAGCGCACCTAAGTTCGGCCTCTCATCACCCTGCCTCAATAGGCGACCGATGTGGCGGCCGAAGAAGGCAACTGCAGCCGAGAATGGCGCCAGCACGGCAGCTAACGCTTGGAGCCACTCGGCAAAGCTCGCAAGAATTCCGCCCTGACGGTTGGCGGACTTGAAAATGCCATCCAGTACGAGCGGCTGCAGTTCGCAGAACGCAATAACTATGAGAGCGATGAGGACCAATGCGGACAGCAAGGTCCAGGGAGAACCGATTTCCGCGGCCCAACCGCTGATCTCTAACGATCGCCAGAGCGCCCATACGAGCAACAATAGCCCGAATAAACATAGCGCAATCAGACTTGCGCCGAAATGATCGGCGTTAAAGGCCTCGGGAAGAGTGGTGCCGGTTACCGAAATGTGCAGGCTTTCTGAATCCGGTTTAAAGAAGATTGTGATCGCCGCGAGGACCAGCAACCAAGGCAGAATGAGTAGAACGTTGGCGAGCAACCCACGCAGATAGATGGCCACGTTGTAGAAGATGTTGATGATTCCCTGCGGGAATAAATAGTTCGAATGATTACGGATGTGCTGAACAGGAAACGGCTCGTCCTGGGTCAGGCTGCTCGTGAACGGAAAGTCACCCTTCGAACGGCTCATCGCGGCAGATAAGGAAGTACCGATGTAGCCCCCGCCCGACACCGTGGAAAGGTAGTCGATCTTGTTCAGAACGTCGGCCTGGTCGAGCGCTTGCAATGCCCCGAGACAGAAAGATGCGGAGCGAATACCGCCGCCCGACAACGCAAGGCCGGCGAGACCCGAGCTCGCGGTTGGCCGCAGAATCGGTTCGCCGCTGCGGGTGTCGCTTTCTTGTGCCGGGGGGAGGGATGCAGGCGGCGACGCCGTTCCGGGATCATGTTCGGAGTGCGAATTAGAGTCCGTGCCGGACTCAAGCTCCAACGCGACCAGTCCTCTGCCAAACCGCCGCCGACGCTGATTGATCGCCTGAACTTCTTCCTTGAAAATCTCGTGAAAGCGATACGTCCTGGTGACCGGCATGGCAGCCCCCGCTGCTCGCACCGTTACCAAACTATCGCTCGGTTTGAAATCCTAGATTGTAGAATCCTGCGCTACACGCCCAGGCGCTGGGCAGCGATTATTGACGATCCATCAGGAGCTAGGAAGGTTGGTCCAGCTGCTCCAGCTCCTCGATCATCCGTTCGATCACGCCGAGCCCGCCCTGCCAGAAAGCGGGATCGCGGGCGTCAAGACCGAAGGGCGCCAGCAGCTCGGAATGGTGTTTGGTGCCGCCGGCCGCAAGCATTTCCAGATAGCGCTCGGCGAAGCCTTCCGCCGCCTTCTCGTAAACCGCGTACAGCGAGTTCACCAGGCAATCGCCGAAGGCATAGGCGTAAACATAGAATGGGGAGTGCACAAAGTGCGAAATGTAGGCCCAGAAGGTCTCGTAACCCGGCTTGAGCTCGATTGCTTCTCCCAGGCTCTCCCGCTGCACTTCGAGCCAGAGCGCGTTGAGACGCTCGACAGTCACCTCCCCGCTGCGGCGTTCCGTATGGACTTTGCGCTCGAAGGTGTAGAAGGCGATCTGGCGCACCACTGTATTGATCATGTCCTCGACCTTGGCGGCGAGCATGGCCTTGCGCTGCTTGCGGTCCGCCTTGGCGAGGAGCTTCTTGAAGGTAAGCATTTCGCCGAAGACACTCGCGGTCTCGGCGAGGGTGAGCGGGGTCGGCGCCATCAGCGGGCCCTGCGGCGCGGCGAGCACCTGATGCACGCCGTGCCCGAGCTCATGCGCGAGCGTCATCACGTCGCGTGGTCTGCCCTGGTAGTTGAGCAGCACGTAGGGGTGCGCCGAAGGCACGGTCGGATGGGAGAACGCGCCGGGCGCTTTGCCTGGGCGCACCGGAGCATCGATCCAGCCGTCCTTGAAGAAGCGTTCCGCGACCGCCGCCATCTTCGGCGAGAACGCGCCATAGGCGTCGAGCACGGTCGCCTGCGCTTCGCTCCACTCGATCGTGCGGCTCGCAACCGCCGGCAGCGGCGCGTTGCGGTCCCAGTGCGGCAGCCGCTTTTTGCCGAACCAGCGCGCCTTGAGCGCATAATAGCGATGTGACAGCCGCGGATAGGCCGCACGCACCGCTTGGACCAAGGCCTCCACCACCTCGGGCTCCACGCGATTCGACAGGTGGCGCGCGTCGGCGACGTCGGCAAAGCCCCGCCAACGATCGGAGATCTCCTTGTCCTTGGCGAGGACATTGGTGATCAGTCCGAACGTTCGTAGGTTCTTGCTGAAAGTCTTGGCGAGCGCCTGTGCAGCCGCCTTGCGCGTCGCCGGCCTCGGATCCTGCAGGAGACTGAGCGTCGGCTCGATCGCGAGCGACTTCGCGCCGACCTTGAAGCGTAGGCCGGCGATGGTCTCGTCGAACAGGCGATTCCATGCTGAATAAGTCGTTACCGATTTTTCGTGAAAGAGTTGTTCGACACGATCCTCGAGCTGATAGGGCTTTTCCTTGCGGATGTCTTCGATCCAGGGCCGATAATGGGCTAGCGCGCCGTCTTGCATGGCGGCTTCGAGCTTGGCGTCGTCGAGCCGATTGAGCTCGAGCGTGAAGAACAGCAGATGTGTGGAGGCGGCCGTGACCCGCTCCTGTACGTCGGCGTAGAACTTGGCGCGCGCGGGATCGACCGTGTCGCCGGCATGGAGGAGTCCCGCATAGGACATGAGCCGCCCGAGGAGATCGTCGAGCGCCTCATAGCGCTTCACTGCCTCGGCCAGCCCCGCGCCGGCGGCGGGCCCCTCGGCGAGCGCCGCGAGCTTGCCTTTGTAGGCCTGCTCGAATGCGAGGCTCTCGGCAGCACCACGATCGAGATCGCGCTTGACCTGCGGATCATCGAGCCCGGCGTAAAGATCCGCGAGATTCCATTCCGGCAGCGCGCCGAGACGGCGCACGGCAGGAGTTTTGCGTGCTCGATGAGCGGACGAGCGTTTGGGTCGTGCAGACATGACAAGTTGCGAAGGACCTGCGCGTGCCAACGTCGCCATCGGGCGACGCCGCTCGCGCGAGCGCGCTGGCGTGCGTTTCTGCATATGGGACCGTGCGGCCCTAGGTCAACACCATGGGCTCGGCAATATTATGAACCGTGGTGGGCAATGTTTAGAAGCCCAGGCCACTACTTCGCGTCGGCGCCGCGAAGGCGGGCGCGAGTAGCTGGCCGCCACCACCGCGCAAAGCAAGTGAACGATCTCGGAGCCGAGCCGCTGCGCGGGCTCAGAACAGCTATTACGCAAACGCGGCGAGCTGCGGCACGAAGTGGACGAGCAGCTCCTCGCCCTCACCGGCCATCGCTTCGAACTTCTCTTTGAACATCTCGCGGGCCGCGCACCACAGGAGCGTAGCGCGGACGGCAATCTGCGCCTTTTTCTTCTGCAGGATCGATCTCGCCTGCTCGGCCAGGGTCACGATGCTGTTATGCTCGAACAAAACCCGTCCAGCTCCGTCCTCCAGCACGTAGATACGGCCGAGACGGGAGATGCACAGGATGCAGTCCTCATGCGGCAGCGGACCGAGCAGATAGAATTGCGGATCGCCGATCTCGGTCGCTCCCACGTCCCATCGGCCCGCCGCGCCGGTGCTCAGCTGAGCTGCAAGGCTGTCCGTGAGCGCCTTGAGCTCGCCGACGCGCCATGGGCCGTCGCGCCGCAGCAACTTGGACTCGATCGCGATCACCGTCATTTCTTCACCTCGAACAGCAACCGATGAAGCTCCGGGTCGTAAAAGGATAGAAGTCGGCGTGCGAACACTGCCGGCTCGATGCCAAGCGCCCGTGCCCACGCTTCCATGCTTTCGGTGGGTACGCGGCCAAAGCCATTCTCCACTTGCGCAACGAACGTGTAGTATTTGAGGCCCAGCTGCTGCGCGAGCTGGAGCTGCGACAATCCCGCGCGGCCCCTCAGCTCCTTGAGCCAGGCACCGGCGCGCCGGCGCAACTCCTTGGCCTCGGGCGCCGCCTTCACGAATTGCATCCGTTTCCCCAGCGACCGAGGTCCCTTCTTGCCTTGCTGTTTCAGAGTTACTAAACTAGTCGAACATTGTCGAAAAAGGACGAATGAATAATAACAGAATCCGGGCGGCAGCGGCAGACCGGCGGAGGAGCAAATGCCGATCACCAATTCAGCGCCGCGCTTTGGGCATCAAATTGGCCCATGGGCGAGCGGCCCAGAGGTCACGTTCGCGGCCGCGGTTCTGATCGTCTTCGCTGCTTTGGCGGCGTGCTGGAGAACGCTACCGAGCGATCTCGTGTTGCCGGTGATCAGCACGCTTTTATTCGTTCTGGCGTCCTTGGTCGCGCTCGTTGCGTTGTGCTGGAAGCGCGCTTCCCAGCAAAGCGAGACCACGTATTGGGACGTCGCCGGCGCCCTCACCTTTATCGGGGTTTGCGTCGCCTCGCAGATCGATCCGGATCAGATGGTGCGGTTGGTTGAAGGTGCGCCCCGCGAGCACTAGAGGCCAGCCGCTCATCCTGTCGGCACGTCCGCCTGTATCGACAGACCCGCACGTCTTTGCGGGTCGATGAACATATGAGGCCTGCATCGTGAACCTGCATGAACGGTCGAGAGACGTCGATACAGCGCAGCGAGAGCGTACTACGTCCCCGGAGGGTGCTGCAGTTGCCGGCACTCTTGCGATCGCCCCCCATCGTGCTCCGGCGCAAGCCGTGGTCTCGGCGCTGGGCTCCGACGCGGCGCACGGCTTAAGCGGCGCCGTGGCGCAGCAGCGCCTCGAGCAATACGGTCCGAACCGACTCAAGAGCGCCCCGGAAACGCCCTGGTGGCGACGGCTGCTCGAGCAATTCCAGAACTTCCTGGTGATCATCCTGCTCGTCGCCACCGTCATCTCGATGGTGGAATGGCTCCTGCAGGATCCACGCGAGACCGATCTGCCCTATGAGGCGATCGTCATCTTGCTCATCGTCGTGCTCAACGCCCTGCTCGGCTTCATCCAAGAGTCGCGCGCCGAGCGCTCCGTTCGCGCGCTGATGGCTCTTGCCGCGCCCGAATCGGCCATCATTCGCGACGGCGAGCGGCAGCGGATCGCGGCCGACCAGATCGTTCCCGGCGACATCGTCATGGTCGAGGCCGGCGATAGAGTGCCGGCAGATGCCCGCCTGATCGAAAATGCAAATCTTCACACCGACGAGGCTGCCCTCACCGGCGAGAGTGTTCCGGTGGCAAAGGACACTCAGCCAATCGATGGCGATGTCGGAATCGGCGACCGCCGCAACATGCTGTTCGCGAGCACGGTCGCCACATATGGGCGAGGTCGAGCGATCGTTGTCGCGACCGCAATGGGAACCGAAGTCGGCCGCATCGCGGGGCTGCTCGAAGCCGCCGAGAAAGAGCCCACGCCGCTGCAGCAGGAGCTCGACCGCACCGGCAAGCGGTTGAGTGTCATCATGCTGGGGATATGCGCCGTCGTGTTCGCAACCGGCCTGCTCACCAGTCCCGTATTCAATCTCAATGCCATCCTGAGCCTGTTCCTGTTCGCGGTGGCGCTGGCAGTGGCCGCGATCCCGGAGGCGCTGCCGGCGATCGTGACCGTCGGATTGAGCCTGGGCGTAAGGCGCATGGCGGCGGCCAACGCGATCGTACGCAAGCTGCCGGCGGTCGAAACGCTCGGCGCTGCGACCGTGATCTGCTCGGACAAGACCGGCACGCTGACGCGGAACGAGATGACGGTTCGCGCGATCGCGACCTGCGGCGCGCTGGTCGACGTCGAGGGCAGCGGCTACATCCCCGAGGGCGCCTTCACCGTCAAGGGAGCGCCGCTCGCAGAAACTTCACCCGTTCGCGATGCCGTTGCGCAAACGCTTCGTGCCGCGGCGCTCGCCAACGACGCCGCGCTCACGAACAGCGAGGGGCGCTGGCGCGTGCAGGGCGATCCGACTGAGGGTGCGCTGATCGTCGCGGCGCGCAAGTTCGGCATCACCGAGGACGAGCTCACGGCCTTGCCTCGAATTGCGGAAATCCCCTTCACCTCCGAACGCAAGCGCCACGCCACCGTCCATCACGATCGCGCGAAGCCCGGTGAACTGCGCATCTTCGTCAAAGGAGCACCCGAGATTCTACTCGCGAATACCCGTTACTTGCTAGAGGATGGTCAGGTGGTCCCGCTCGGCGAGGATCGCCGCGCCGAGCTTGCGCGGCGCAACGAGGCGCTCGCCGGTCAGGCACTGCGGGTGCTAGCTATTGCGACGCGCACGGTGTCCGCTGCATCTGTGGGCCTCGAGCCGGGCGCCGGCGGCGCCGACCGGACGTCGACGATCGAGCTGCCGGAGAGCATCGAGGACGATCTCATCCTGCTCGGCCTGGTCGGCATGATCGATCCACCGCGAGCCGAGGCCAAGGTCGCCGTCGCCATCGCCAAGCGCGCGCACATCCGCTCGGTGATGATTACCGGCGACCACCCGGCGACCGCCGAGGCAATCGCCCGGGAGTTGGAGATATTCGAGCCGGGTGCCCGGCTTGTGACCGGTACCGAACTGCGCACCATGGGAGATGCGGAACTCGACGCAATCGTTGAGCAGGTGCGCGTGTTCGCCCGCGTCGATCCCGAACACAAGTTGCGCATCGTCGGCGCGCTTCAACGCAAAGGTCACATCGTCGCCATGACCGGCGACGGCATCAACGACGCCCCCGCGCTCAAGACTGCCAATATCGGCGTTGCCATGGGAATCACCGGCACCGACGTCTCCAAGGAGGCCGCCGATATGGTGCTGACCGATGACAATTTTGCCAGCATCGTCAGAGCGATCGAGGAAGGACGCGGGATCTATGACAATATCCGCAAATACCTGATCTATCTGCTGTCGTCCAACGCGGGCGAATTGCTCACGATGTTCGCGGGCGTGATGTTCGCCGGCTTGCTCGGCCTCGTGTCGGCGGAACCAGGGCTGTTCCTTCCGCTGCTTGCCGCTCAGCTCCTGTGGATCAATCTGATCACCGACGGGCCGCCCGCACTCGCGCTCGGAATCGATCCCAAAGACCCCGACGTCATGGAGCGGCCCCCGCGTAGCCGTGGCAAAGGTGTGCTCACCGCGGAGGACTGGTGGCGTCTCGCCGCCATCGGCTTCGTGATGATGCTCGGTACCATCGCCGTACTCGATGCCTATTATCCCGGCGGACTGTTCACGTTATTCGCGAAAGGTATGCAACCGAACGTGGCCGACGAGGTTCACGCGCGCACAATGGCGTTCACCACGCTGATGATGTTTCAGCTCTTCAACGTGTACAATTGCCGTTCGAATTGGCGCAGCGCCTTCAGCGGGTTCTTCGAAAACAAGTGGCTGCTCGCGGCGGTGGCGTTGTCGCTGTTCACGCACGTGCTGGTGATCTACGTTCCGTTCCTGCAGACGGCGTTTCATACGGTACCGCTGTCGTTGCTCGATTGGGCGATCGCAACCGGCCTCGCGAGCACGCTGTTGATCGGCATGGAGATCGTCAAGTTCGTGCTGCGCATCGAACGTCGCGCCGCGCCTGCCGCGGCGCGGAAGGCCGTTCGCGGACAAGCCCCTTCGCGCGCGTGAGGCCGCGAACAATCAG
>CBFGVM010000173.1:0-8502 GCA_965652015.1 uncultured Alphaproteobacteria bacterium | reverse complement strand
TGGCAAAGCTCGGCGGCAAGGTCGTCGACAATCTCATCGAGCTCAAGGACGTGGACGTGCTGTTCTCGATCGTCTCGACAGGAAAGGATCTGGATCAAGTCTATTTCGGCAAGAACAGCGTGACCGGGCATGGCGGCAAGCTGCCGAAGATCTTCGTGGATTGCTCGACCATCTCGGTCGAGGAGTCCGCTGCCATCCGCGACCGGCTCAAGCAGCTCGGCAGTGACTACGTCGCAGCACCGGTGAGCGGCAATGCCAAGGTCATCAAGGCGGGCAAGCTCTCCGCGGTCATCTCCGGCAGCGAGGCTGCCTGCAAGACCGTGACGCCGATGCTGGAAGCAATCGCGCCGCGCGGCGTCTCCTATGTCGGCGACGGCGAGCTCGCACGTATCTGCAAGATCGCCCACAACGTCATGCTCGGCGTGGTGATCGAGAACCTGATCGAGATCACGCTCTTGGCCAACAAGATGGGCGTTCCCCGCCACGCCTTCCTCGCCTTCATGAACAACAGCGTGATGGGTTCGATGTTCACCCGCTACAAATCGCCGGCGCTGGTGAACCTCGATTGGACCACGACGTTCACGCCGGAGCTTTTGCGCAAGGACCTCGACCTCGGTCTGGCGCTCGGCCGCGAATGGGACGTGCCGATGCCGGTCACGGCGGCGGCGCGCGAGGTGCTGCAGAGCCATTTCGGCGCGGCGACGCTCAAGCCCAACCCGGAGGAATACCTGCAAGAGGATTTCGCGGCGCTGATGGAGACCATGGCGCTCGCTTCCGGCATGACGCTCAAGAGCGAGAACAAGAACGTGCCGACGGGATTGGAGAGCTGACGGGCTGCTGCGGGAGAACCGGTTGATCGGTTAGTCTTGATGGTCGTCCCCGCGAAAGCGGGGACCCATGATCACCGGCTCTGCAATATGGGCCTCCGCCTGCGCGGGGACGACACAAAAATTGATGCCGGCAATCAGTCGGGGCGGAGATGGCCCCGAAGCGCCGGCAGGCGCAGCACGTCTGTTGTGAAAGGTTGCGCGATGTCCCAGCCCACGCCTCTATACTACGCCGACTATCTGAAGCTTCCCGCGCTCCTATCCGCCCAAGCGCCGGAGAGCGCGCGGCACGGGCGCAGCGCGCACGATGAGATGCTGTTCATCATCGTGCACCAGACCTACGAGTTGTGGTTCAAGCAAATCCTGCACGAGCTCGACCGCATCCAGGCCGATTTCGGCGGCGAGGTGGTGGAGGATGAGTATCTCGGGCGCATCGTCCATGGGCTGGACCGCATCAACGAGATTCTCAAGCTGTTGATCCAGCAACTCGAAGTGCTGGAGACGATGACGCCGCTCGACTTCCTCGATTTCCGCGACTTCCTGTTTCCGGCCTCGGGCTTTCAGTCGGCCCAGTTCCGGTTGATCGAGATCCGGCTCGGCCTCTCGCGCGCGCTGCGCTCCGATTATGCCGGGAAATCCTTCGACGACACGCTGAGCGAGGCCGATCGCGCCCGCATAGCCGCCGCGGAGGGCGGCCCTAAGCTCATCGACCAGCTCGACCGCTGGCTTTCGCGCACGCCCTTCGTGCACCGGCCCGATTACGATTTCTCGCGCGAATACCGCAAGGCGGTGCAGAGCATGCTCGAAGACGACGCGGCGCGCGTGCGTGCGAACCAAGCGATGAGTCCCGCGCAGCGGGAGGCCGAAGCCAGAGGGATCGAGGCATCGCTCGAGGAATTCCAGGCGATCTTCGCGCCGGCATCGACGCCTTCGCCATGGCAGATGTCGCGGGCGGCGGTGCAGGCGGCGTTGTTCGTCATCGTTTATCGCGACCGGCCGGTGCTGCAGCTGCCGTTCCGCCTCTTGGCCGCGTTGATGAACGTCGACGAATTGTTGACGCTATGGCGCTACCGGCACGCGCTCATGGTGCAGCGGATGATCGGCGTGAAGATCGGTACCGGCGGCTCGGCGGGCCACGAGTATTTGCGCGATACCGCGGCCAAGCACCGGATCTTCTCCGATCTATTCCGGCTCTCGACCTACCTCATTCCGCGCTCGCGCCTGCCCAAGCTGCCGCGCGAACTCGAAGACGCGATGGGCTACCGCTATACGGCACAACCGAGCGGGCGATGACGCTCGATCTGCGCCGGCATTTCACCGAGTTTCGCGCCGCGCAGCCGGGACGCATTCATCTCGCGGCGCACAGCCATCATTTCTGGCCGGACGCCGCGTGCGCGGCGCATCGCCGGGCGCTCACCGATGCCGCACGGCTGGCCGACAACAAATGGGAGACGATCTTCGGCGAATTGATTCCGCGCGTGCAGCGCGGCCTCGCCGCCATGCTCGAGTTGCCCGATCCGTCAACGATCGCGATCGCACCCAACACGCACGATTTCCTCCGCCGGCTGCTCTCCGCGCTGCCGCCGGGCAAGCGTGTGCGCATTCTCACGAGCGACAGCGAATTCCATTCCTTTACGCGCCAAGTCGCCCGTCTCGAAGAAGACGCGCTCGTCGCCGTCGAGCGTATACCCGCCGAGCCCTGCGATAGCTTCGGCGAGCGCTTTGCCTCCGCGGCGCGCTCCGGCGGCCATGATCTCGTCTACGTCAGCCAGGTTTTCTTCAATTCGGCCGCAACGGCCGGGTCGTTGGACGCGATCGCCCGCGCCGTCCGCGATGCGCAAACGCTGGTGGTGTTCGACGGCTATCACGGCTTCATGGCGTTGCCGACGAGCTTTGCGAAGAGCGCGGAGCGCGCGTTTTATCTTGCGGGCGGCTACAAATACGCAATGGCGGGCGAGGGCGTCTGTTTCATGCACTGCCCGCCACGTTTTGCCCTGCGGCCGCGCGACACCGGGTGGTTCGCCGCGTTCGGGGCGCTGCGCGACGGCGGCAGCGGTGGCGTCGCCTATGGCGCCGATGGCAGCCGTTTCATGGGCGCGACCTTCGATCCGAGCGGGCTTTACCGGCTGGCCGCGGTGTTCGACTGGATGGATGCGATCGGGCTGACGGTCGAGGCGATCCACGATCACGTGCTGGGGCTGCAAGCGATGTTTCTCGCCGAGCTCGCGCGCGCCAAGATCAAGCCGCTCTGCGACGCCCGCTTGGTGACGCCGGTTGCGGAGGGCACCGCGCGCGGCCATTTCCTCACCTTCGAATTGGCGGGCGCGCAAGCGCTGCACGATCGGCTCGCGCGCGCCGACATCGTCACCGACGTGCGCGGCGAGCGTATTCGCTTCGGCTTCGGCTGCTATCACGCCGCGGACGAGATCGCGCCCGCCGTCGCCGCCATCGCAAGGGCGATCGGGTGACACGATGCTGTCGTCCCCGCGCATAGCGCGTCTTAAAGGGCGTTCACGCCCGTCTTCGACGGCTATGGACGCGCGTAAACGCGCTTATACGGGACCCATGATCACCGGCTTTGGAATATGGGTCCCCGCTTTCGCGGGGACGTTCCATTTGACGAGGCGGATTCGGCATCACGCCTCGAACGGCAGCCCGACATACTGTTCAGCCAGCGAGGCCTGGGCGTGCTCGGAGGCGTGGAGATAGTCGAATTGGTTCTCCCGCGCGCGCTGATCGAACGGCGTTTCATCCGGAAACCGGTGCAGCAGCATGGTCAACCACCAGGACATGCGCGCGGCACCCCACACGCGGCGCAGCGCCATGTCGGAATAGCAATCGAGGTAATGCGTCTTGCCGGTTTTGTACGTCTGCTCGAGGGCGCGCGACAGATAGAAGACATCCGAGACGGCGAGGTTGAGGCCTTTCGCCCCGGTGGGCGGGACGATGTGCGCCGCATCGCCTGCAAGGAATAGGCGTCCGTAGCGCATCGGCTCGGCCACGAAGCTGCGCAGCGGCGCAATGGATTTTTCGATCGACGGACCAGTGACGATCTTGTCCGCCATATCCTTGGGGCATCGCGCCTTGAATTCTTGCCAGAAGCGCTCGTCCGACCAATCCTCCAACCGGGTATCGAGGTCGCACTGGATGTAGTAGCGGCTCAGCATCGGGCTGCGCATGGAGGCAAGCGCAAAGCCGCGGCTGTGGTAGCAGTAGCAAAGGTCGGGGAATGGCGGCGTCTCCGACATGATGCCGAGCCATCCGAACGGATAGCCCTTTTCGTAGGTCCGCAGCACGGAGGCGGGGATCGATTGCCGGCTCACGCCATGGAAGCCGTCGCACCCAGCGACATAATCGCAGTCGATCCGGCGCGTTTGACCATTCTTCTCGTAGGTCACGAATGGGCGGTTCGACGTAAGCTCGTGCAATGTGACGTCGCGCGCTTCGTCGATGATCTCGCCGCCGGCCGCATCGCGCGCGGCATAAAGGTCTTCGGTGATCGCGGTTTGGCCGTAGGCCATCATCGACTTGCCCGTGTATTTTTTCGTGTCGATGAAGAATCGCGGGCGCCCCTCCCAGGCGATGGCCGATCCGTTGTGAGGATGGCCCTCGCGATCCATGCGCTCGCCGAGGCCGACGGCGCGCAGGAGGTCGATCGTGCCCGCCTCCAAAACGCCGGCGCGAATCCGCTGCAGGACATGCGCCCGGCTCTGCCGTTCCAGGACGATGCTGTCGATGCCGTTGCGATGGAGAATATGCGACAAAAGCAGGCCGGCCGGGCCGCCGCCGATGATTGCTACCTGGGTTTGCGTCGCCGTTGCCACCGTCGCTACGCCGCAGAGTGACACCGCGTTAAGCAAGGCCCAATCGGATGGATTGGCAAGTGGATTTCGTCGCTTGATCCGCGGCTGTGCCTGCAGGCAAACTCGACACCGACGCTGGCAGACAAGGGAGAGCGACATGGCCGGTGCAGTGGATTTTTCCGCCGGCGGCTATCGCTTCCTCCCCAGCGTGTTCCAGTTTTCGGCCGGCGTTGCGGCGCTATCGGGTCATGCCATTGAGCGCGTGCGATTCCGCAATCCTGTGCCGCTCAAGCAGGGCTTCGAGCGCATCGAGCACCTGATCACGCAGGCCGATCGTCCGCTGACGTCGTTCTGCGCCTGCGAATTGCGTTCGCCGGCTCCGTTCACAGAACAGGGCTTTCGCGCTTTCAACGAAATCTACGTGGTCACGCTGCAAAAGTGGGGTCTGTTCGACGGCAAGGTGAACCCGGTTGCCCGCAGCAACGTTTGTCCCGAGATCGATCCACCGGCGGAGCCGTCGTTCCACGCCTTCTCCTTTACCGTGGCGGCGACGGATTCCACGCCGAGCTTTGTGATTGCAGGCAGCGCCGAGGCGAAGGAGGGTGGCGCAAGCTACAAGGAGCGCACAGTTCGCTACGGCGAGACCAGTCCGGACGCGATGCGCGCGAAAGCCCGCTACGTGCTGGGCGAACTAGAGCGCCGCCTCGCCGAGTTCGGCTTCAGCTGGGCCGATGCGACGGCGACGCAGGTCTACACCGTGCACGATCTGTATCCGTTTCTGGCCGAGGAGATCGTGCGAGGCGGGGCGGCGCGCGCTGGGCTCACCTGGCACTACGCGCGGCCGCCGGTGCAAGGGCTCGAATACGAGATGGACTGCCGCTCCATCAGCCGGGAGCGCGTGGTGTGAATTCCGCATCACACCGCCGGCCGTCGGGGACGACCCTCTATGGGCTGATGAGTCGGGCCGTTGCCGTCTTCGGAAATTCCAATAACAATCCGTTGCCATCGAAACCGTAGCGAGCAAAGCGTGCTCAGCGCCGATAAAAACCGCATTCTGACCCAGGTCGGCCCGGGAACGCCCATGGGCGAGCTATTGCGCCGCTACTGGATGCCGATCGGCGGCGCGAGCGAACTCGACAACACCCCGATCAAGCCGATTCGTCTCCTGGGCGAGGATCTCGTGCTCTACAAGGACCAGGGCGGGTGCTTCGGACTCCTCGACCGCCACTGTCCGCATCGGCGCGCGGACCTCTCCTATGGGTTCGTCGAGGAGCGAGGGATCCGCTGCAATTACCACGGCTGGCTGATGGACGAGAGCGGGCGCTGCATCGAGCAGCCCTATGACGACATCGTCAATCCGGGCTCGCGCGCCAAGGAGCGCTGCGCGATCACGGCCTATCCGGTCAAAGAATGCGCCGGGCTCCTGTGGACCTATATGGGGCCGCAGCCGATGCCGGAGCTGCCGGTATGGGAGCCGTTCACCTGGGAGAACGGCTTTCGCGAGGTCGTGCTCTCCGACGTTCCCTGCAATTGGTTTCAGTGCCAGGAGAACTCCTGCGACCCCGTGCATTTCGAGTGGATGCACGACAACTGGAGTCTGCGGCTTGCCGGCAAGGAGGGGCCCTACGCCAGCAAGCACCTCAAGCTCAAGTTCGAGGAATTCGACTACGGCTTCATCTACAAGCGCGTGCGCGAGGATTCCGACGAGCACAATCCGTACTGGACCGTTGGGCGCATCGCGCTGTGGCCGAACGGATTCTACCTGGGCAACCATTTCGAATGGCGCGTGCCGATCGATGACGAGAACACGCTCAGCGTCGCCTGGTTCTTCATGCGCGTGCCGAAGGGGCGCGAGCCCTATGTGCAGGAAAGCGTGCCGACCTGGGTGAGCCCGATCAAGGACGAGCACGGCCGCTGGATCACCAGCCACGTCATCAACCAGGACATCATCGCCTGGGTCGGCCAGGGCCGGATCGCCGACCGCACCAAGGAGCACCTCGGCCCGAGCGACCTCGGCATCGTGATGATCCGCAAGCGGCTGTTCGAGGACCTCGAGGCCGTCGCCCAGGGCCGCGACCCGAAGGCGATCATCCGCAACCCGAATGTCGCCAAATGCGTCGAGCTGCCCTATTTCCAGAGGAAGGAGAGCGTCGAAGGCATCCCGCTCGAGGATTACGACAAATATCCGCTGTTGAAGGCGCGGCTTAAGGCGTTTCGGCACTGCTATGGCCAGCCGCCCGAGGTGCGAAGGGCGTTCGAGCAGGCCATGGGCATGGCCACCTAAGTGGTCGGCGGTATTGGGCCACCGCGCCCAGGCGCCCCCACGAGGGGCGGACCTTGCGGAGAAGGCCGCCTCTGCGCCGACCGGATTTAATTAACTTTGGTCGGGAACCGTACCGAGGTGGCCGCGTTGCAGCAAAAGCTGAGGGGGTCTTCGCCATGCCGAGCGTTGCGTATTTCCGCCGCCAAGCCGACATCTGCTTTCGCCTGGCGCTGATCGCCTCCGACGAGGAGGTGTCCAATCGGCTGATCATGATGGCAAAGGAGTACACGGCGAAGGGCGACGCGGTCGCCAAGCAAGCCGGAGCAGAGGCGTCCGTCGACCCGGCCGCATTGCCGGGTATGGCGGAAGACGACCCGGTGCTGAACTTGCCGCCGAACGACTCTTCCGCCGATCGCTAGGACGAGCAGGCTCGCCAACGATCCCATCGCCCGCCGCGAGGCTGAGACGGGCCCGAGCCATTCGACGCGGCGGTGGGCTGATGGCCGCGCCGACTGGCCCAGCGCGAGACTCGTCAGCTCGGCATCAGCACGCTGTCGATGACGTGGATGACGCCGTTCGACTGGAACACGTTCTGGATGGTCACGCGCGACGCATTGCCCTTGGCATCGCGGATGGTCAGCGCTTGGCCCTTGAACTCGACCGTGAGCTCTTCGCCTTCGACGGTCTTGAACTTGGCCTTGCCGCCGCCCTTGTTGGAGGCCTCCCACAAGTCCCGGACCGAGAGCCGGCCGGGCAGCACGTGGTAGGTCAGCACCGCGGTTAGCTTCTCCTTCATCTGCGGCTTGAGCAAGCTATCGACCGTGCCAGCCGGCAGCTTTTGGAAGGCGGCATTGGTCGGCGCGAAGACCGTGAAGGGGCCGGGACCTTGCAGCGTGTCGACCAAGCCCGCGGCCTTCACGGCGGCCACGAGCGTGGTGTGATCCTTTGAATTCACCGCGTTCTGGATGATGTTCTTCGAGGGATACATCGGCGCGCCGCCAACGGTGACGGTTTGCTCCTTCGTTTGCGCGTGCGCCGGGATCGCCGCGCCGGCGGCGAAAGCGAGCGCCGCGACGGCGACCGCCGTCGGCAGGATCGAGAGTTTCATGTCGCTTCTCCATTTGCTGTTCGTGCCGCGCGAGCGGCTGCGCATGGAGATACGAAGCGGGTCAGGCGAGGATGCGCGCGGGCGGAGATTTTTCACGCATCGGAATGCGGTAGCTTACAGACGCGTGAGTCTGCCGCTGGCGATCACCGGTCCGGTCGGTTGCCCGGTGGGCGAGCCGCCGGGAGGCTCGAGCGAGATCGCGAGCGCCGCGTCCGGGGTAAGCCGGTCGGCGAGATCGGGCGGGATCGTAAGTCGCATCGCTTGCCCCGGGTGGATGAGCCCGAGTGAGTGCGGGGGTTGGTTGGGCAGAATGAGCCACAATTCGACCGCGCGCGGATCGTTGGTCAAGAGCGCGGCCGGCACCACGAGGAGATCGTTGCCCGTTAGGGCCGCGACCACATTCGGCTGTCCGCTGCTTCCGGCGAGCGTTGCCATCAGCGGCGCCCGCGCCGCGGGGATGAGCCCGATATAGACAAGCGCCGCGATGCTGGCGGCCGCGAG
>CBFGVM010000172.1:0-8523 GCA_965652015.1 uncultured Alphaproteobacteria bacterium | reverse complement strand
TGATCGATCGCGTGGCAGAAGATCTGTGCGATCGGCTGGCCGCGGTGCTTCGCCGCTTCGAATTTGCGCTCGACCTCGGCACACCCACCGATGCCGTGCGACGCGTGCTCGCGGCAAGCGGGAAGGTGGGCACCATCGTCGCCGCCGATGCGTTGGCCGGCACCGCCGCCTGTAGGCATCTGGCCGACAGTCGGAGGAAACCCGAACCGCAGCTCTGCATCGCAGCCGACGAGGAGGCATTACCCTTCCGCGACGCCTCGCTCGATCTCATCGTGTCGGCGCTTGCACTGCAGTTCGTCAATGATCTGCCCGGCACGCTCATCCAGATCCGCCGCGCGCTCAGGCCGGATGGCCTGTTTCTTGCGGCGCTGGCCGGCGGCGAAACGCTGACGGAGTTGCGCCAAGCCTTCGCCGTCGCGGAGGCGGAGATCGAGGATGGCATCTCGCCGCGCGTGGCTCCTTTCCCGGACGTGCGCGACATGGGTACGCTGCTGCAACGCGCCGGCTTCGCGCTGCCGGTGACCGACGTCGATCGGCTCACGGCGCGCTACGACTCGCCAATCTCGTTGATGCACGACCTGCGCCGCATGGGCGCGACGAACGCCCTCATCGAGCGAAGCCGGCGGCCGCTCAAGCGTGCGACGTTGACGCGGATGTCGGATATCTACGCCGAGCGTTTTGCCGATCGCGATGGCCGCATCCGGGCGACGTTCGAGATCATCTGGCTGTCCGGTTGGGCGCCGCATGCGAGCCAGCAGAAGCCGCTCGCGCCGGGCTCGGCGCGCCGACGCTTGGCCGATGCGCTCGGGACCAAGGAGACCAGACTGCCGCGCGACGGTGATCGCTAATCAGCATAAGTCAGCCGATGCCGCCGACATCTCCTTGCTCTTTCTCGCTCACAACAGCGTCATCAGATGGGATATCAGCGGCTCGTCTGCCGGCGGCATCGGGTACTCCCGCAACCGGTTTGGGCGCACCCACGCCAACGTCTGGCCCTCCAGCGCCGTTACCGTTCCTTGCCAACGCCGGCAGATATAGAGCGGCATCAGCAGATGAAAATCCGCATAGCTGTGGCTGGCGAAGGTGAGCGGGGCGAGGCACGCCTCGTCGACGATAATCCCCAGTTCCTCCTTGAGCTCACGTATCAAAGTGTTCTCCGGCCGCTCGCCGGCCTCGACCTTGCCGCCGGGGAATTCCCACAAGCCCGCCATCGGGCGCCCCGCCGGGCGTTGTGCGATCAATACGCGCGCGTCCGTATCCACAAGGGCGCACGCGGCGACGAGGACGAGTTTCACGGTCACGAGCTGCAGACCTTTGCGCGGTGATCACGTCAGGAGCGATAATCGCCGTTGATGGCGACATACTCTTTGGTGAGGTCGCAGGTCAGCACCCGATCGCGACCGCGACCGAGCCCAAGCGCGACTTTGACCGTAATCTCCGGCTTCTTCATTGCCGCCGAGACCATGGCCTCGTCATAGGCCGAATCGCGCTCGCCTCGATGGGCGACGCGGATCCCGCCGAACCAGATCGAGAGCCGATCGCGATCGGCTGGTTCGCCGGCTTTGCCGACTGCCATCACCACGCGGCCCCAATTGGCGTCCTCTCCGGCAATGGCGGTCTTGACCAGCGGAGAATTGGCAATCGACAGCGCGATTTTTCGCGCCGATCGCTTTGATACCGCCCCCTCGACGATGATTTCGACCAGCTTGCGCGCGCCTTCGCCGTCGCGGGCCACTTGCTCGGCGAGGTTGGCGAGCACGGCATCGAACGCCTTGCGGAAGGCCGGCACGCGCGGGTCCGAGACGTTTGCGATCCGCGGCGCGCCGCGTGCGGCGGCCGTACCGGTTGCGAACGCCAGCAGCGTGTCGGAGGTCGAGGTATCTCCGTCGATCGTCACCGCGTTGAAACTGTCGGCGACGCCCTGCTCGAGCAGGCGTCGCAGCACGCGCGGCGAGATCGGCGCGTCGGTGAAGACGAAGGACAGCATGGTGGCCATGTCCGGTGCGATCATGCCGGCGCCCTTGGCAATGCCGCAAATGGTGACCGGTACCCCGCCGATGCGCGCGATGGCGGCGGCGCCCTTGGGAAACGTGTCGGTCGTCATGATGGCCTTTGCCGCCTCCTGCCAGGCATCGGGTGCCGCGCTCGCGACCAGTCGATCCATGACGGCCTCAAATTTCGTTGCGTCGAGCGGCTCGCCGATCACGCCGGTGGACGCCAGAAACACCTGCGCGGGCTTGCAGCCCGCGGCTCTAGCGGCGATCTCGGCGGTCAGTTTGGTCGCCGTGCGCCCGGACTTGCCGGTAAAGGCATTGGCATTGCCTGAATTGACGACGAGTGCGCTCGCCACGCCGGCCTTGAGATGCGCGCGGCACCAATCGACCGGGGCGGAGGGACATTTCGAGCACGTGAAAACGCCGGCGACGGTCGTGCCCTCATCGAAGAGCGCCAGCAGCACGTCGGTGCGCCCGGGATAGCGGATGCCGGCAGCACCCGTCGCCAGCTTCACGCCAGCCACCGGCGGCATCTGCGGAAATTGCGCGGGAGCAAGCGGTGAGATGGCCATAGCAAGTTCTCGCGGCCGGACCGGCTAGCCTATCGATATATCGGATCGAGGGTTCGTCTAATCGTCACCGCTGCACGGCGCAGCGACACGCGGCGTAATATAGACCCCGCTCGCGCAGGAATGGCAGCCGGCAATTACGAATGAGCGATACGGTCAGTTCTTCTTCTGCTCGGCGGCCTTGTCGAGGCGCTCCACCTTGGCGTTCTGGCGCAGCTTGGCGATGAAATCGGTTTGCGCCTTGCGCGCCAAATAGGCCTCGATCTGATCCTTCACCTTCTCGAATTCCGGCGGCTGCTTGGTGCGCTTGTCCTCGAGCTTGATGATGTGCCAGCCGAATTGCGTCTTCACCGGGTTCGAGAGCTGTCCCGGATACATCTTGAAGGCGACATCGGCGAATTCAGGCACCATCTGATCCTTAGTGAAATAGCCGAGATCGCCGCCCTCGGCGGCGCCGGGGTCCTTAGACTTTTCCTTGGCCAGCGTTGCAAAATCGGCCCCCTTCTTGAGCTGCTCGAGAATGGCCTTCGCTTCGTCTTCGCTTTGGACCAGGATATGGCGGGCGCGCACCTCCTCCTGCCCGGCCATGGATTTCACCGCCTCGTTGTAGGTCTGGTGCAACGCTTCGTCGGTGAGCGCGTTCTTCGCCTCCTGCTGCAACTCGTATCCCATCAGCAATTTATTGCGCAGGAACGCCAGCCGCCGCTTGAAATCGGGATTGTCCGCGAGCTTCTTCTTGTCGGCCGCTTGCGTCACCATGATGATGTCGGCGAGGTAGGAGATCAGATGTTCGCGTTTGGCCTCTGGCGAGACCGCCTGCATGTCGGCGCCCACGTCCTCTTCGGCGAGCGCGAGATCGCTTTGCCTGATGTCGACGCCATTGACGCGGGCGACCACCGGATCAGAAGCGGAAGCGGAGACGGGTGCTTCCGACGATGAGTCCTTCGAGCAGCCCGATGCGGCCAGCACGGTGAACAGTACTGCCGCGATGGCGGCGTACCCGATCCGCCGGTTGTGCGGCGGGGAATGGGGCAGCAGGTTGTGGGAGGTCATGGGGTGATCCTGGATCAAGCGGCCGTCAGGCGCGCCGGACAGTTAGGTAAAAGGACGCTGCTTGGCAATCGCCCAGCCACATTGTGACGAGAACGTGAGCGCCTTGACGGCCGATTGACAAGGGTGTGACCCCCTCCTATCTCTCGACAAAATTGGCCGATCCGAGCGCAGCCGCCGCCGTTTGCATGAAAGACGATCGAAAAGTGCGGCATTTTTCCCGCATTCCACGGCCATGGGTGCGCGCAGGCGGGCACTGTTGCGGCAGACGTCGTCTTTCCGCGTTCCTCCCGGTCGGATTTGGTAAGGTTGGGCATCGATATCCTAGAGGACCCGAAGGACCTACTGCATGATCGCCGCGATTGCCCGCAAGCTGTTCGGTTCTTCGAACGAACGGCGGATCAAAGGTTATCTTCCGCGGGTTGCCGCGATCAACGCGCTGGAGCGGGAGCTCGAGCAGCTGTCGGATGAGGCGTTGCGCGCGCGCACGGACGCGTTCAAGCAGCAGGTGGCGGAGGGAGCGAGTCTCGATGACATTCTGGTCGAGGCATTCGCCACCTGCCGCGAGGCGTCCAAGCGCACGCTCGGGCAACGCCACTTCGACGTCCAGCTCATCGGCGGCATGATCCTGCACGAGGGGCGGATCTCGGAAATGAAGACCGGCGAAGGCAAGACGCTGGTGGCGACGCTGCCGGTCTACCTCAACGCGCTTGCCGGGCGCGGTGTGCACGTGGTGACGGTGAACGACTACCTGGCCAAGCGCGACGCCGAATGGATGGGGCAGATCTACAACTTCCTCGGGCTGACGGTCGGGGTGATCGTCCATGGACTGGACGATGAGCAGCGCAAAACCGCTTACGATGCCGACGTGACCTACGGCACCAATAACGAGCTCGGCTTCGATTATCTGCGCGACAACATGAAGTATCGGCTCGAGGACATGGTCCAGCGCGGGCACATTTACGCCATCGTGGACGAGGTCGACTCGATTCTGGTCGACGAAGCGCGGACGCCGCTGATCATCTCCGGCCCCTTGGACGATCGTTCCGAGTTTTACAACACGATCGACGCCTATATCCCCAAGCTCGAGAAGGCGGACTACGAGGTCGACGAGAAGCAGCGCACGGTCACGCTGACGGAAGTCGGCATGGAGAAGATGGAGCAGATGCTGCGCGGCGACGGTCTGCTCAAGGGGCACTCGCTCTATGACGTAGAAAACGTCTCGACCGTCCACCACGTGAACCAGGCCCTGAAGGCGCATAAGCTGTTCCATCGCGACAAGGACTACATCGTACGCAACGGCGAGATCGTGATTATCGACGAGTTCACCGGCCGCATGATGCCGGGGCGGCGTTATTCGGAGGGGCTACACCAGGCCTTGGAGGCGAAGGAGCGTCAGCCTGTTCAACCGGAAAATCAGACGCTCGCCTCGATCACGTTCCAGAACTATTTCCGCATGTACGAAAAGCTCGCCGGCATGACCGGCACCGCCATGACCGAGGCCGACGAATTCATCGACATCTACAATCTGGAAGTGCTCGAAGTGCCGACCAACATGCCGATGATTCGCCTCGACGAGGACGACGAGGTCTATCGGACGGCTGCGGAAAAGTATCGCGCGATCCTTACGTTGATCGACGACTGCAAGGCGCGGGGGCAGCCGGTGCTGGTGGGCACAACGTCGATCGAGAAGTCGGAGCAATTGGCCGAGATGCTGCGCCAGCGGGACTGGGAGCAGCACGACTTCTCCGATCCGAATGCCTTTGCTGCGCTCTATTCGGGCGATGACGGAGCTTCCAAGGCCAAGGTGTTCGCCATCCTCAACGCGCGCTACCACGAGCAGGAAGCCTACATCATCGCCCAAGCCGGGGTGCCCGGCGCGATCACCATCGCCACCAATATGGCGGGGCGCGGCACCGATATCCAACTTGGCGGCAACGCCGACATGCGCATTCGCCAGGAGCTCAAGGACGTGAGCCAGGAGGACGGCGAGCATGCGCGGCGGGCGGAGGAAATCCGTGGCCAGGTGGCGCGGCTCAAGGAAAAGGCGCTCGCCGCCGGCGGACTTTACGTGCTTGGCACCGAACGCCACGAGAGCCGGCGGATCGATAACCAGCTGCGTGGCCGCTCCGGCCGACAGGGCGATCCCGGACATTCCAAGTTCTTCCTGTCGCTGGAAGACGATCTGATGCGGATCTTCGGGACTGACAAGCTCGACACGATGCTGCAGCGGCTGGGGTTGAAAGAAAACGAGGCGATCGTCCATTCCTGGATCAACAAGGCGCTCGAGAAGGCGCAGCAGAAGGTGGAGGCGCGCAACTTCGACATCCGCAAGAACCTGCTCAAGTACGACAATGTCATGAATGACCAGCGCAAGGTGATCTTCGAGCAGCGGGTCGAGTGGATGCGCGACGAGGCCGTCAACGAGGTCGTGGCTGATATGCGCCATGCGGCCGTAGAGGATCTGGTCGGCAAGCACGTTCCGGAAAACGCCTATCCCGAGCAGTGGGATACCAAGGGCCTGCGGGAGGAGCTCAAGCGCATCCTCGACCTCGACCTGCCGGTCGACGAATGGGCGAAAGAGGAGGGTATCGCCGAGGAGGAACTTCTCTCCCGCATCGAGCGGCGCGCGGACGAGCACATGGCGGCCAAGGTCGCGCAATGGGGCGCGGACGTGATGCGCTACGTCGAAAAATCGATCCTGCTGCAGACGCTGGATCACCTCTGGCGCGAGCACCTGGTCATGCTCGAGCATCTGCGCCAAGTGATCGGCCTGCGCGGCTACGGACAGCGCGATCCGCTCAACGAGTACAAGGCAGAAGCATTCAACCTGTTCGAGGCCATGAGCACCAGTCTGCGCGAGGCGGTGACATCGCAGCTGATGCGGGTCGAGATCAAGGCGGCGCCGCCGCCGGAGGAGCCAGCGAGCCTGCCCTATATGGAGGCGCACAAGATCGATCCCTCGACCGGCGAGGACGAGCTCGCGCTGGCGCGGGCCGGCGCGGAGACGCTCGCGCGCCACGGGATCACGGCCGCAGCGGCGGCGGCGGAGCGCAACCCGAAGGATCCCTCAAGCTGGGGCAAGGTTGGCCGCAACGAGGCTTGTCCCTGCGGCTCGGGCAAGAAGTACAAGCATTGTCACGGGCGGTTCGCTTGAGCAGGACAAGCCACGGACAGGAGCGGGACGGAGACTTCGTCTGCTCGGCCGTCGGGCGTTGATCCTATCTAGTTCCAGGAGCCGAAGCGGTTGTCGAAACCGCCGGAGGGGACGGTCGGCGCGGCACCATTGAGCACGCCCGTAGCGCTGGCTGTATTTCGCTGCGGCTCGACGTTGGTTTCCTGCTTCGGCGCGGAAGCTTTGGCCGCATTGTTGACGGCGGTCTTCGTCTCGGCCGGCTGCGGCTCGGGCTTCGGTCCGCCTGCGCTTTGCCCCGACTTCGCCGCGGCGCGCTTCGAATTTTTTGACGTCGGGGCGGGTTGGGTAGAAGCAGACGCTGCCCCCTGATCCTCGGCTTTCGAGCCGAACAGATTGCTGAAAAAGCCGCCGATCCCGCCCGAGCTCGCTGGCGCCGCGGAGGCGACCTGCACGGTCGATCGCGTCACGGAGGCCGGCTTTGATTCGATGGCGGCCGGTCTTGATTCAGTGGAGGCAAGGCTGAACGTCGTTCCGGCCATCGTCTCGGGCTCGCGCGGCGGGTTGACGTGCGGCGGGATCGTGCCCACGGCGGTGCGAATCGGTGCGCCCGGACCTCCGTGGCTCTTTACGGCGGTCAAGAATGTTGCATTCATGCCGCCGTCGACGCCCATCTTGACTGGCGCGGCTGGCGTGCCGCGATTGATCAGTTCGGCGGTCCGAATGTCGTCGCGGCGTTGCTTCTCGCTGACCGCGGTTGCGATCTCCTCGGGGACTCTATAGGCGGGGCAGCGGTCGGCCGAGCTGAACTTGCTTGAGGATTCGGCATCGAACACGTAGCGCTTCTCGCATACGTCGACCTTGGGCTCGAGACGCGTGACCTCGAAATGGTCATAGCCCTGCTTGATCATTTTCCAGAACGCCATATGCGGCGAATTGCGATGCCTCGCCATGTTGAGCGGGGTCATCCTGAACGGGTAGGCCTGAATCTGAAACGACTTCTGGCCGCCGAAGAACGATTCGCGAGCCAGCGAGTAAATCTCTGCGACCTGCTCGTCGGTCATGGCGTAGCAACCGGCTGAAGAGCAGTCGCCGTGGATCATGAGAAAGGCGCCGGTGCGTCCGTTCGCCCGATCGTAAGCGTTGGGGAAGCCGGTATTGATGGCGAGATAATAGCTGGAGTTCGGGTTCATCAGGCCGGGAGTGATAGTGTAGAAGCCTTCCGGCGCCTGCCGGTCGCCTTGCTTGAACTTGGGACCGAGTTCGCCCGACCAGCGGCAAATCGGATACGTGTGCAGGAGGGCAAAGCGTCCGCTCTTGTCCTCTTTCCAGACCTCGAGTTCGGATTCCTCTTTGAAGATTCGCACCAAGATCGGCGATTCCTTCACCATGTTCTTGCTTTCGATCTCGGCCAGCATCCGGTCGGACAGTGGCTGCATGTGGCGGCCGTTGACAGCGGTCGTGCTGCTGTCCGTGTTGCAACCGGCAAGCGCCAACGCCGCCGCAATCGCAGCTGACGCCAAGAGCGCGCGCACCAAAGGCCGACGAGTCAACCGAAAGCTCCCCCGACCGCTAGGCTTCCCCAAGCCTCCCCCTGCCTGATCGTCGTTCGCAACAGTGGATCGCCGATCGAGCGTGCCGCGGGCGAAGGCCAAGTCCCACCCTTCACCACGGCTCCGGCAAGCTAGGCCAAGACTTGGGTAAGATAAGGGCAAGAATTGAGAATTGCCTTCTTAGAGATTCCTTTGGGAAACAAACATTTACCCGCCATTCGAAG